>NZ_BCAZ01000017.1:0-104573 GCF_001320205.1 Pseudomonas sp. NBRC 111123 | reverse complement strand
GCGAAGAGGCAGGTGCGGCTTAGCTGTCGTACCCGAGGTTAGGCGCCAACCAGCGCTCGCTCAGGCTGATCTCCTGGCCCTTGCGTGCGCTATAGCGCTCGATCTGGTCCTTGTCGACCTTGCCCACGGCAAAATATTGCGCCTGCGGGTGGGCGAAGTACCAGCCGCTGACCGCCGCCGCCGGGAACATCGCGAAGTGCTCGGTGAGGAACACGCCGCTTGGGCCGGTCTCGCCGATGGCGGTGCCATCGAGCAGGCGGAACAGGGTTTCTTTCTCGGTGTGGTCCGGGCACGCCGGGTAGCCCGGGGCAGGGCGGATACCGCGGTACTGCTCCTTGATCAGCGCCTCGTTGTCCAGGTGCTCGTCGCGGGCATAGCCCCAGTGCTCTTTACGCACCTGCTCGTGCAGCCATTCGGCGCAGGCCTCGGCCAGGCGGTCGGCCAGCGCCTTGACCATGATCGAGCTGTAGTCGTCGCCCTTGTCCTGGTACGCCTTGGCCACTTCCTCGGCGCCGATGCCGGCGGTGGTGATGAAGCCGCCGACGTAGTCGGTGACGCCGCTGGCTTTCGGCGCGACGAAGTCGGCCAGGGACAGGTTCGGCTTGCCATCGGGCTTGATGGTCTGCTGGCGCAGGTGGTGCAGGGTGGCCAGGGCCTGGCCGTCCTCACCGTAGACTTCGATGTCATCATCGGCGACCTGGTTCGCCGGCCAGAAGCCGAACACCGCGCGGGCGCTGATCAGCTTCTCGTCGATCAGCTTGTCGAGCATTTCGCGGGCATCCTTGTACAGCGCGGTGGCCGCTTCGCCGACCACTTCGTCGGTGAGAATGCGCGGGAACTTGCCGGCCAGGTCCCAGGAGATGAAAAACGGAGTCCAGTCGATGTACTCGGCCAGGGTGCGCAGGTCGATGTCTTCCAGCACCTTGACCCCGGTGAAGGCGGGCACTGCTGGCTGGTAACCGGCCCAGTCGTACTGTGGCTTGGCGGCGATGGCCTGGGCATAGCTCAGGCGCTCGGTGCGGGCGCTGCGGTTGGCGGTGCGCTCACGCACCTCCACGTAGTCCTGGCGGGTCTTCTCGACGAAGCCTGGCTTGAGCTCCTTCGACAGCAGCTGGGTGGCAACACCCACGGCGCGGGAGGCGTCGGTGACGTAGACCACGGCGTCGTTGCTGTACTTGGGCTCGATCTTGACTGCGGTGTGCGCCTTGGAGGTGGTGGCGCCGCCGATCATCAGCGGCAGGTGGAAATCCTGGCGCTGCATTTCGCGGGCGACGTGGACCATCTCGTCCAGCGACGGGGTGATCAGGCCGGACAGGCCAATGATGTCGCACTTCTGCTCGCGGGCGGTTTGCAGGATCTTCTCGGCCGGCACCATCACGCCGAGGTCGACGATGTCGTAGCCGTTGCAGCCCAGCACTACACCGACGATGTTCTTGCCGATGTCGTGCACGTCACCCTTGACCGTGGCCATGAGGATCTTGCCCTTGGCTTCTGGCTTGTCGCCTTTCTCGGCTTCGATGAACGGGATCAGGTGCGCCACGGCCTGCTTCATCACCCGGGCCGACTTGACCACCTGTGGCAGGAACATCTTGCCGGCGCCGAACAGGTCGCCGACCACGTTCATGCCGTTCATCAGCGGCCCTTCGATAACCTCGATCGGGCGAGTGCACTGCTGACGGCACTCTTCGGTATCTTCGACGATGAAGGCGGTGATGCCTTTGACCAGCGCGTGTTCCAGGCGCTTTTCAACGGGCAGCGAGCGCCACTCTTCGTTTTCCACTTCCTTGGTCGCGCCGCCGCCCTTGTAGTCGTCGGCAATCGCCAGCAGGGCATCGGTGCCGTGCGGGGTACGGTTGAGCACCACGTCCTCGACCTTCTCGCGCAACGCCGCGGGGATCTCGTCGTAGATCTCCAACTGGCCGGCGTTGACGATACCCATGGTCAGGCCATTCTGGATCGCGTGGTAGAGGAACACCGAGTGAATCGCCTCACGCACCGGGTTGTTGCCGCGGAACGAGAACGACACGTTGGATACACCGCCCGAGCTCAGCGCGTGGGGCAAGTGGTCACGGATGTAGGCACAGGCCTCGATGAAATCGACGGCATAGTTGTTGTGCTCTTCGATGCCGGTGGCGACGGCGAAGATGTTCGGGTCGAAGATGATGTCTTCCGGCGGGAAGCCGACTTCGTTGACCAGGATGTCGTAGCTGCGCTGGCAGATTTCCTTCTTGCGCGCGGCGGTGTCGGCCTGGCCGACCTCGTCGAAGGCCATCACCACCACGGCGGCGCCATAGCGCTTGCACAGGCGGGCGTGGTGCTTGAACTGCTCGACGCCTTCCTTCATGGAGATCGAGTTGACGATGCCCTTGCCCTGGATGCACTTCAGGCCCGCTTCGATCACTTCCCACTTCGACGAGTCGATCATGATCGGCACGCGGGAGATGTCTGGCTCACCGGCGATCAGGTTGAGGAAGCGGACCATGGCGGCCTGGGAGTCGAGCATCCCTTCGTCCATGTTGATGTCGATCACCTGGGCGCCGGCCTCGACCTGCTGCAGGGCGACCTCCAGGGCTTCGGTGTAGTTCTCTTCGCGGATCAGCCGGGCGAACTTGGCGGAACCGGTGATGTTGGTGCGCTCACCGACGTTGACGAACAGCGACTGGCGGTCGATGGTGAACGGCTCCAGGCCCGACAGGCGGCAGGCCTTGGGGATTTCTGGAATCGCGCGCGGGCGGTACTTGCCCACAGCCTCGGCGATGGCCTGGATGTGGCCCGGGGTGGTGCCGCAGCAGCCGCCGATGATGTTGAGGAAGCCGCTGGCGGCGAACTCCTCGACTACCGCCGCCATCTCGGCCGGGGTTTCGTCGTATTCACCGAAGGCGTTCGGCAGGCCGGCGTTAGGGTGGGCGGACACGTGGGTGTCGGCCTTGGTCGCCAGCTCTTCCAGGTACGGGCGCAGGTCCTTGGCGCCAAGGGCGCAGTTCAGGCCCACGGAGATCGGCTTGGCGTGGCGCACCGAGTTCCAGAACGCTTCGGTTGTCTGGCCCGACAGGGTGCGGCCGGAGGCGTCGGTGATGGTGCCGGAGATCATGATCGGCAGCTCGATGCCGTCGTCCTCGAACACCTGTTGCACGGCAAAGATCGCCGCCTTGGCGTTGAGGGTGTCGAAGATGGTCTCGATCAGGATCAGGTCGGCGCCGCCCTCGATCAGGCCGCGGGTGGCCTCGATGTAGTTCTCGACCAGTTCGTCGAAGGTGACGTTGCGGTAGCCGGGGTCGTTGACGTCCGGGGAAATCGAGCAGGTGCGGCTGGTCGGGCCGAGCACGCCGGCGACGAAGCGCGGCTTGTCCGGGGTTTCCAGGGTCTTGGCATCGGCCACCTGGCGGGCGATACGCGCACCCTCGACGTTCAGCTCGTACACCAGCGACTCCATGCCGTAGTCGGCCTGGGAGATCTGGGTGGCGTTGAAGGTGTTGGTTTCGAGGATATCGGCGCCAGCGTCCAGGTAGGCCTTCTCGATCGCGGCGATTACGTCCGGGCGGCTGAGCAGCAGCAGGTCGTTGTTGCCTTTCACATCGCTTGGCCAATCGGCGAAGCGCGTGCCACGATAGTCGTGTTCCTCGAGGCGATAGCTTTGGATCATAGTACCCATGCCGCCGTCGAGGATCAGGATGCGCTCTTTGAGTGCGTGCTGGAGTGCTTGGAGACGAGCGCTGCGGTCGGACATAGGAACTACCTGGTCGGGCAAATATCAGAAGGTGCCGAATCATAACAAAGCTGCGCGGTTTTTAGGCGCATTGCCCATTTGCATGAATTCTGCTCATGTTGGGCTGGCGCTTTGCGAACAGAGCACCCAGGGACGACCAGGCAAATCGTGATGGCTTTCAATTCTCAGGACTTTCCGCACATGGTGCATCGTATCCTTGTCAGCGTCTTCGCTCTGCTCATCAGCAGCGTGGCGTTTGGACAAGCCCCCCAATCGAGCCCGGCCATTTCATACACCCGGGATATCCAGCCGATCTTCACCGAGAAATGCGTGGCTTGCCATGCCTGCAACGATGCCGCGTGCCAGCTCAAGCTGGAAAGCCCCGAGGGCGCAGTACGCGGTGCCACCAAGGTGCCGGTGTACCAGGGCGAGCGAAGCAAGGCAGTGCCCCCCACGCGGTTGTTCTACGACGCCCACAGTGAAGATGAATGGCGCAAGAAAGGCTTCTATTCGGTGCTCGATAACCAGGGCAGCCAGGCGGCGCTGATGGCGCGCATGCTCGAATTGGGGCACAAGACCCCGCTCACACCCAACGCCAAGCTGCCCGACGAGATTGTCCTGGGGCTCAACCGCAACAACATGTGCCCGCTGCCGGAAGAGTTCGATGCCTACGCCGGCGCCCACCCCAAAGAGGGCATGCCGCTGGCGGTGACCGGGCTGACCGACAAGGAATACGACACCATGCGCCGCTGGCTCGCTGCTGGCGCACCGGTCGAGTACCAGCCGATCCAGCCAAGCGCGGCCGAGGCCAGGCAGATCACCGACTGGGAAGAGCTGCTCAACCGCCCAGGCTCCACTGAGGCGCTGGTCGGCCGCTGGCTGTATGAACACCTGTTCCTGGCGCACATCTACTTCGTTGGTGGCGAGCCTGGCCATTTCTTCCAGTGGGTACGCTCGCGCACGCCAAGCGGCAAGCCGGTCGACATCATCGCCACGCGCCGCCCCAATGACCCGCCAGGTACCGACTTCTATTACCGCTTGATCCCGGTGCAAGGCGTGATCGTGCACAAGACCCACATCACCTATCCGATGGGGCCGCAGAAGCTCAAGCGCATCAAGCAGCTGTTCTATGCCGGCGACTGGCATGCCACCGCGCTGCCAGGCTACGGCCCACGCCACCGGGCCAACCCGTTCGAAACCTTCGAGGCGATCCCGGCGGTGGCGCGCTACCAGTTCATGCTGGATAACGCCGAATACTTCGTGCGCACCTTCATCCGTGGCCCGGTGTGCCGCGGGCAGATCGCCACCGACGTGATCCGCGACAACTTCTGGGCGCTGTTCCAGGAGCCGGCCCACGACCGCTACATCACCGACGCCAAGTACCGCGGCGAAGCCACGCCGCTGCTGGCCATGCCCGGGCAGATCGATGATGTCGGCAGCGTGCTGAACCTGTGGCATGCCTACCGCGACAAGCGCAACGAGTACGAAAAACTGCGCCGCGCGGCCTACGCCGAAATGCCCGCGCCAGGTTGGGCAACCCTGTGGGCCGGCAACGACAACGCACTGCTGAGCATCTTCCGCCACTTCGACAGCGCCTCGGTGACCAAGGGCCTGATCGGCGATGTGCCGTTGACCGTGTGGCTGTTCGACTACCCGTTGTTCGAGCGCACCTACTACCAACTGGCGGTCAACTTCGATGTGTACGGCAATGTCTCGCACCAGTTGCAGACGCGGCTGTACTTCGACCTGATCCGCAATGGTGCCGAGGTCAACTTCCTGCGCCTGATGCCGGCCGACCAGCGCGGCAAGATCCTCGGTAGCTGGTACCAGAACAGCGGCAAGGTGAAGATGTGGATGGACTACGAGGACATCGACACCGACACCCCGAGCGGCATCAAGCTCGACCCGCGCGACCCCAAGCGCGACTTCGGCCTGAAACTGCTGCAGCGCACCGGCAGCCTGAACGCCGCGCCCGATCCGATCAACCGCTGTACCGGCGCGTACTGCTCGCGGCCACAGATGAGCGAGGAGTTCCGTAATGTCGAGCAGTCGCTCAGCCGCCTGGTGTCGCGCCCGGCCGCCGGCCTGAAGGTGATCAGCCAGTTGCCCGAGGCGACCATGCTGCGCATCGAAGGCGAGGGCGGCCAACGCCAGGTCTACAGCCTGCTGCGCAACCGCGCGCACAGCAATGTGGCGTTCCTGCTGGGTGAGGCGTACCGCTACCAGCCTGGCCTGGATACATTGACCCTGTACCCGGGCGTGCTCAGCAGCTACCCGAACTTCATCTTCAACATCCCGGCCAGTGATGTGCCGGAGTTCGTCGAAGACATGGAGTACGCCAAGGATGACGCGGCGAAGTTCGAGCGCATCGTCATGCGTTGGGGCGTGCGCCGCAGCCACCCTGAGTTCTGGCGCTACTTCCATGACCTGAACACCTACATCAAGGAGACCGAGCCGGTGGAGGCCGGGGTGCTGGACATGAACCGCTACGAGAACCTCTGATCGGGTCGGTTGACCTTTGCGAATACCTTACGGTCGGAACGGGTGGGTGGTCCGGGGGCTGCAAGTAGCCCCCGAGGCCTCAATGCACCGGCAATCGCAGGGTATTCCATGCTGTATTCGCTTCAGGCACTGCGGGCGTTCGCCGCCTGGGTAGTGGTCTGCCACCACTTCATGCAGATCTTCTTCGACTTCCATGCCACCGGCCCCATCGGCCAACTGCTCACCGACCGCGGCGCTGTAGGCGTCGACATCTTCTTCGTCATCAGCGGGCTGGTCATCTACCTGTCGACCCGTGACAAACCCATCGAGCCGCGCCAGTTCCTGCTCAACCGGGCAATGCGTATCATCCCGGCCTACTGGTTCTATACCGCGCTGATGGCGGCGCTGTTGCTGGCATTCAGCCAATGGATGCCGCACCAGGCCTTCAACTGGCATCACCTGGTGCTGTCGCTGCTGTTCATTCCTGCGGAAAACCCAGGCGGCTACGGCTTGTACCCGACCCTGAACGTGGGCTGGACGCTGAATTTCGAGATGTTTTTCTACCTGTTGTTCGGCCTGGCTTTCCTGGTGCGTCAGCGCCACCACTTGTTGCTGGTGACCGCTGCGTTGCTGCTGGTCAGTGAAGTGCTGGGGCGCATGGGCGTGCTTAGCCGCTTCTACAACAACGACATCATTTACGAGTTCCTGTTGGGCATCGGCCTGGGCGTGATGCATCGCCGCGGCCTGATCCGCGAAGGCCTGTGGCTGCCGCTGGCCGTGCTGGGCGTGGCAGGTTATGCGATCTACCACCTGGACGCGTCACAACGCCTGCTGCACTGGGGCGTGCCAAGCGCCATGATCGTGCTGGCGTTCATCGCCCTTGAGCCGTACTTCAAGGGCAATCGCCTGCTCAAGGCGCTGGGTGACTGCTCCTACTCGGTGTACCTGATCCACGTGCTGGTGCTGTACGCCGGCTGGTTCGCCAGCCAGCGTCTGGGCCTGAACCCGTACCTGGTGTTCGCCTTGTGCGTGCCGTCCATTGGACTAATGTCGTGGTTCAGCTATCAGTGGCTGGAGCGCGGCCTGTACCGGCGGATGCAGGCCTGGCTGGCGGCGCCACGGGGGCAAGGCCGGGAATTTGCGCTATCCCGAGTCAAATACTAGGACTTTGTTCAAGGGCCAGGTTGGCGTACACTTGGCCGCAAGTCTGTGAGGAACTTCCATGAGCGCTATAACCATTACTGACGCCGCCCATGATTACCTGGCCGATCTGCTCTCCAAGCAGAACACGCCTGGCATTGGCATCCGTATTTTCATCACCCAGCCGGGCACCCAGTACGCCGAGACCTGCATCGCCTACTGCAAGCCGGGCGAAGAGAAGCCCGACGACGAACCCGTCGGCCTGAAGAGCTTCACCGCCTACCTTGACGCGGTCAGCGTGCCGTTCCTGGAAGATGCGCTGGTCGACTACGCCACCGATCGCATGGGCGGCCAGCTGACCATCAAGGCGCCGAATGCCAAGGTGCCGATGGTCAATGAAGACAGCCCGATCAACGAGCGTATCAATTACTACCTGCAGACCGAGATCAACCCGGGGCTGGCCAGCCACGGCGGCCAGGTAAGCCTGGTGGACGTGGTCGACGACGGCATTGCCGTGCTGCAGTTCGGTGGCGGCTGCCAGGGCTGCGGCCAGGCCGACGTGACCCTCAAGGAAGGCATCGAGCGCACCCTGCTCGAGCGCATTCCGGAGCTCAAGGGCGTGCGCGACGTAACTGACCACACGCAGAAAGAGAACGCCTACTACTGATCCAGGCGCGGTCATTGTGTAGGAGCGGCTTCGTGTCGCGAGAGGGCTGCGCAGCAGCCTCGGGATATCGGCGGCGAAGCGGATATTGCTGGGGCCGCCATGCGGCCGTTTCGCGACACGAGGCCGCTCTTACAAAGATCGCGACGGGTCAAGGCCTAGCAACAAAGTGTTACGGATTCAACCCCTGCGACAACAGGCCGCAGCCCGTGTTTAAAGGGCTGCGGGCCGTCACCGCCTTGGTCGGGTAGAAGCTCGCCGGGTGTCATGCCAGAATGCCCCGGTTTTTCGGCCGGCCCGCCCCGAGGGTTGGCACCTTCCCTTTAAAGGATGGTTTCATGAATGATCAGTTTACCCGGCGCGCGGTTGTCGCCGGGATGGGCGTTCTGGGGCTCGGCCTGCTGGCAGGTTGCAACCCGGCCCGAGGGCTCGAGTTCAAGTACGGCAAGAACATGAGCAACGAAATCCTTGGGCGCAAGTTCAGCCTCAAGGACCCCCAGGGCAATGTCCGCACCTTGTCGAGCTTCTACGGCAGCATGCCGATGATCTTCTTCGGTTTCACCCAGTGCCCGGCCGTCTGCCCGACCACCCTGGCGCGTGCGGCACAGATCAAGAAGCTGCTCAGGGGCCGCGACCGCGAGATCTTCCAGGTGGTGTTCATCACCCTGGACCCGGAGCGCGACACCCCGGAAGTGCTCGATGCCTACGTCAAGGCCTTCGACCCGTCGTTCACCGCCCTGACCGGCACCCCGGAAGAAATCGCCGCGGTGGCCAAGGAATTCAAGGTGTTCTACGAGAAGGTCCCGGCCGGTGACACCTACACCCTCTCTCACTCGTCCACCAGCTACGTCTACGATACACGTGGCACCCTGCGCCTGAGCCTGGGCCATTCGCTGAATGCCAAGGAATGCGCTGAAGACCTGGCTACCCTGATGGAGATTTGCTAATGGCTGTATCACTGCAACCAATCAAGCGCGGCCTGGCCGCCATCGCCCTGCTGGGCCTGGCCCTGCCAGCCCTGGCCCAGACTACCGTGAGCGATGCCTGGGTACGCGCCAGCGTGCCGCACCAGCCGTCCACCGGCGCCTTCATGACCCTGACCGCCAGCACCGACAGCAAGCTGGTCGGCGTGGCTTCGCCGGTGGCCAAGACCGTGCAGGTGCACGAGATGACCATGAACGGCGACGTGATGGGCATGAAGGAAGTCAAAGCCGTGGAGCTGCCAGCGGGCAAGCCGGTAAGCCTGGACCCCAAGGGTTACCACGTGATGCTGATGGGGCTGACCCAGCAGGTGAAGGAAGGCGAGAAAGTACCGCTGACCCTGACCATCGAAGATGCCAAGGGCGCCAAGGAAACCGTCGAGGTGCAGGCAGAAGTACGCCCGCTCAACGCCGAGGCCGGCGGGCACGATCACATGCACATGAACCACTGACCATCGAAAGGGCCGCATCAGCGGCCCTTTTTCATTGTGCTGCGCGTCTCAGCTGCGAAAGCGTGGCAGCGGCCTGTCGAGGGTCAGCGAGGTCAGGGTCTTGCGGACCTGGGCCTCATCGGCCTCCAACGCCTTGAGGCTGGCGCGGATCTTGCCCGCAGCGGGCACATCGCCCTGGCGGTCGATCCAGTCGGCAATTTCCTTGCAGGCACTGCTCAGGCAGGCTTGGCGCTGGTTCATCAGCGATATCAGGGTGGTGAGCTCTCTTTCGGACATGGCAGGATCCTCCGTTCTGCTCTGTCAGTGTAGCAGTGGCTGCAGGGCTTGCCTGAGGCCTGGGGTCGCAGCTACTCGCTGTGCAGGCAGGCGCTGCGGTAGGCGCCCGGCGTTACGCCATACGCCTGCTTGAACTGCCGGCTCAAGTGGCTCTGGTCGGCAAAACCCAGCGCAAACGCCACGTCAGAGGCCGCCAACCCGCTTTTCAGAAACTCCCTTGCCCGTGCCAGGCGCCGCTGCTTCAGCCAGGCGTGGGGTGGCAGGCCGGTGGCCTGGCGGAACACCCGGGCAAAATGGAATGGCGAAAGGTTGACCGCAGCGGCCAGGGCTTCCAGTGACGGCGGGTTCGCCAACTGGCTTTCCAGCAATTCCCGCGCGCGTGCCACTGCCAGCGGTTCATAGCCGGGGGCTGTGGGTTCAGGGCAGTGGCCGTGGCGCTGCACCAGCGCCAGCACCGCCTGGCGCCAGGCGGTTTGTTGCTCCAAGGCGCTGGCACCGGCTTCCGACAGCTGGTGCAACTGGCTGAAAGCCCGCGCCAGGGCTGGGTCCTGGATCACGCTGTCGTTGAAACGCGGCATCCCGTTGCGGCCCAGTTCCAATTCATCCAGCACGCCGGTTACCCGCTCATGCTCCGGATAAAAACCCCGGTAGCGCCAGCCGGCTTCGTGGGCGGTGGCGCCGGTGTGCAGTTCGTCCGGGTTGATCAGCACCATGCTGCCAACCGGCGCCAAGTGCTCGCTGCCGCGGTGCCAAAAACGCTGTGCGCCCGACTCGATCACGGTGAACACGTAGCCTTCATGCACATGTGGGGCAAAGCGCTGCTGGAAATAGCGCGCGTGCAGCATCTCGACGTCACCGAGGGCCGGCGCCTGCCAGAGGTGGGTCTGTTCGCGCAGGGGCGTGCTCATGCCAGCCAGCTGCGCAGCAGGAAGAAGATCAACATGCTCACCAGCATGCTCAGCAACACGCTACGGGTCAACAGTACCAGCGCAACGGCCACCAGCGCGCCGAGCAGGTAGGGGTTGAGCGGGCTCAGGTCGAGTTGGTGCCCAGGCAAGAAAATGATCGGTCCGCAGATCGCAGTGAGCATGCCGGGCACGGCAAAGCCGAGGAACTGCCGGGCGTTGGAGCTCAGGCGCAGGGGCAGGCGCGGCTCCAGGAAGGCGTAGCGGTTGAGAAATACCACTGCGCCCATGGCAAAGATCAGCAGCCAGATCATGCTCGGCCTCCGGTGAATTTCTGACAGATGAAGCCTGCGGCCATGCCCAGCAAGCCCGCCGCGACCAGTGCGGTTTCCCAGTGCCAATAGCTGAACAGTACCGAGCAGAACAGCGACACCGTCACGCACACCACGGTGGCGAGGTTGCGCACCAGTGGTGCGATTAGCGCGACAAAGGTAGCGACGATGGAGAAGTCCAGGCCCAGTTGATCGAGGTGCGGGATGTTCTGGCCCAGCACGATGCCGGCCAGGGTGAACACGTTCCAGGCGATGTAGAAGGTAAGGCCCACGCCGAGTGCGTACCAGCGGTTGAACTGCTGCTGGTCATAGTGGCTGGTGAGGGCAAAGAATTCGTCGGTGAGCAGGAAGCCCAGGCCCAGCCGCCAGCGCAACGGCTGATTCGACAGCACGGGGCGCATGGACAAGCCATAGAGCAGGTGCTGGGACGTCAGCAGCAGGGTGGTGAGCAGGATCGACAGCAGGCTGGCCCCCCCCTTGAGCATGCCGATGGCCACCAGTTGCGCGGCACCGGCGAAGACGATCGCCGACAGGCCCTGGCCTTGCCAGGCGCTGAGGTTGGCTTCGATGGCCATGGAGCCGGCGAGCAGGCCCCAAGGGGCGACCGCCAGGGACAGCGGCAGGATGGCAATGGCGCCGTGCAGGAAGGCTTGGCGGGCGACGGGGGGACTGATGGGCATGATGGCTGCGACACTTTTTGCGAGGTAGGGCAGCATGACAGAGCCGTGGGGCGGGTGGCTTGAACGATCTTGCTTGTTTGCTGCGTGTCCCGGCCCCTTCGCGGCTGAAGCCGCTCCTACAGCGCAGGCTTCAACCTGCAGGAGCGGCGATAGCCGGTAAGGGCCCCGGGGCAGGCGTTTATCGCTTGCTCAAGTGTTGCTGCGCTGCCACACAGCCATTGATGTCCACGGCCTTCTGCAGGAGTGCCTGGCGATGCTGTGGATCAAGGTCACCCAGCAGCCGGTAGACCTCGGCCTGGTAGTCGCGCTGGCGCCCCCATTGCATCTGCAACCCCTGCGGGTGGCTGCGGCTGCAGGCCAGGCGTGTGGCCGGCTGCGGGTAGTAGGGGGCGTACAACGTCGCCATGCTCGGGACCGCTTCGAGGGCTTCGCGGTAGGCCGGGCTGGCATTGTAGGGTGGGCACCAGGCAGCAATCGCTGTTGCCGGCGGTGCGAAGCCCTGGTTCAGGCTGGCTTCCAGCAGTGGGCAGGCAGCATCGGCGATCTGTGCTGCAGGCAGGTAGGTGGTGTAGTACAGCGCCAGGCGATATTGAGCCACCGGATGGCCAAGCTCTACTGACTTTTTCAGCAAGGCCACCGCCGTCGGCAAGGTTTGCGCCATTGCCCGGCCCTGGCGATTGAGCTCTGGGTCGCCACCCATGGCCGTGCGCAGGGTGCTGTTGTCGTCCTGGTTGTCGGCCTGTTCCAGCAGCGGCAGCGCCTGGCGGTAAAGCAGGTCGGCGTGTGGATCGATGCGAACTTCGAGCGCGTTCACGGCCGCCGGGGCCAGCGCGATGAAGAGGGCCGGTGCCAGCGCGACACGGCTCACAGGCGTGCCCCGAGCAACGAACGGAGCCGGCAGGCTGCCAGGCAGGGATGGGCGGCTTGAAGATTGATCACAACTACGCGTACGCCTCGGGCGAATCGGAACGACGGGGTATTCTAGCCAACCGCAGGCTGAAACCGAAACCCCGACGGTCGGCTGTCAGACCCGCGTGATCGGTGTGACCTTGCGTTGGGCGTGTCGCTCTTGGGCCAGCCCCAGTTTGGCGGTGATCACCTTGGCCAGTGCATTGTTGCCAAGGTCGTTAAGGTGCAGGCGGTCGACGAACAGGTCGGCGCCGAATACCGGCGAGCTGCTGAGCATGCTGTTCATGTCGTAGCAGGGCACGGGGTCCGCCTGGCTCTTGATGCGGCGGAAGAAGGCCATGTGCAGTTGGCTGTCGAATGCGCCTTCGAGCAGGCGATCGAAGTTCGTCGGTTGCCGCTGCAGTGCGGCCAGCATCGCGTGCTCACCCGCTGGCAAGGTTTCCCGGCACCAGGGCAGCAAAGGTTGAAGGATAAAGGTCAATGTGGCGTGGCTGTCAGCCAGCATCCGCTCCCACTGGCGCAAGGTGCGGCCGATGCTGTCGGCCGCTCGAGCGAGGCGTTTTTCCGGGGCGGACAGCGGCCAGACGGGGGCAGGTTCGTTGCGCCGCGGCGCCAGTGCCTGCCCCAGGCGTTGCAACAGGGACACCCGGCGAGCCGGGCCAACCGGCGGCATGCCCTCGTTGAAACTGTTCAGGTAAGCCTGGTGCGCCTTGGCCTGTTGTGGGTCATGCGCGCCGGCCAGGATTTCGCCGAGGGCTTCATGGGCCAAGGTGTTCAGGCCACTGAGCAGCACCACATGGCCCACTTCGCCGAAGCGGTGCTGGTGGGTCAGGAACATCAGTAGCTCCTGGCTGGCGTTGAGACCGCAGCCGGCCAGGCTCAGCCATACCTCACCGGTCAGCATCGACAGGTGCGAGGCCACCGTATGTTCATCGGAGCTGGCACCGATGCCCATGGCGGTCGAACCGCCGACCAGCAGGTTGATGCGTGGTGCACCGCCGCGCTCGGCGGCGGAGAAGCGCTTGCCGGCGCAATGGCTGTAGCGCAGGCCAAGGGCATCGGTGTTGATGGTGCCCGAGCGGTAGCCGCTCTCGTGCACATGCAGGGTGTGCGGTGCGCGGCGGTTGCCCAGCAGCAGAAAGCGCTGGTAGTCCTGATGCAGTGGCGAAGTGAGGCCCGGAACGTGTGTGGCGGTTACCGACGGTGTCATGGGCGCTCCTTCTTGGCTGGCGTAGCCAGGGCTGTCAGCCCGCCAGTTCTTTGAGGTTATAGGCCAGACCACCGGCGGCGATCAGTAGCAGGACGACTCCCGAGGCCAAGGAAATCATGCGGTTGCTACGCTGCGAAGTGATCTTGCCGATGGCGAAGATGTAAAGGCTGAGCACGGCGAAATCGATCAGCACCCACAACAGCGACAGCACCACCATGCTCTTGCCGAACGATTCGGTGATCTGGATGAACTGCGGGAAGAAGGCGATGAAGAAGATGATGTCCTTCGGGTTGGAAATGCCCACCATGAAGCCTTGCCACAAGCCACCGCGCCCGGCCTTGGCTGGCGGGATATCGGCCTCTTCGACGGCAGGCGCCTGCAGGCACTCGCGCAAGGTGCCGACGGCGATGTAGCCGATGAACAGGCAGCCCAGCAGGCTCATGCCGCTGAGCCAGGCCTTGTCGATGGCCGCACTGGTCAGGATCACCCACGCAGCGGCGCCGATCAGCACCAGTGACGCCCAGTTGGTGCCGACGGCGGTGAAAATGGCCTTGCGCGAGCCGGAGGCCGCGGCGGTGTTGACGATCAGCGCCACCACCGGGCCCGGGGTGGCGATCAACAGCAGGACGGTGAGTGCGTAAGTCAGGGTCAGTGCGGTATTCACGGTCAGTTCTCGATCAGAGTGTCAGGTGTCGCATGGGCGTGGGCATGGAAGGGGCAGCGCGACGGATTGAGCGAGCCGGCTTCCTGCAGTTGGTACTGCTTCCATTCGAAGTTGTCGTCCTGGCCAAAGAAGCCCAGGGTTTCGGGCATCACCCCATCGTTGTAATGGCGCACGCGATCACGAATGCGGGCGCGTATACGTTGGCCGCTTTCGGTGCTGGCGTTGGCCACTTCGTCGAAGTTCTCCCGCGGGTTGATGACGAACGTGATCTGCGGGCCAAGGTTGCGGCTTTTCATTTGCTGGTGGCCGGGGAAGTTCATGTTGATGAACAGCGGCATGCCGGCGTAGCAGAACGACCAGGCGTTGTCGTGCGGGTCGGTGGGGATCGCCTGTGGCCAGGGATGCGGGTCACGGGCGTGGACCCCTCGCAGTACTTTCCAGGCCAGTGCCTGTTGTTCGGCCAGGCTGCTGTCGGCGGCGGTCTCGAGAAACACCACCAGGGGGCTGCCGATGCGCTGTTTGATCGGCACGGGAGTCATGGTGCGGACATACTCGGCCAGGCCCTGGGCGATGTCATCGGCCAGTTGCTCGGCACGGGCAAAGAGGATGTGGCAGGATGCGCCGGCTACCGCTTTGCGCCCGAACAGGCAAGGGAAGTCGGGATTGGCGAGTACGTTGCGAAAATGTTGTATGGTTTGGTGCGTCCAGTGCTGAGAGTTCCGTACATGTTCATCGGCCAGCTCTAGCGCATCCAGGCGATAGCAGTTTCCATAAACCGTAAACATGATTTCCCCAGGAGATTCAAGTAAGAGAGAGTTCCACTCATATGCAGGCAGGTTGGTTACTTATCTTTGTTATTTAACTGCATTTTCTGAGACGCTCTTCACGTTGTAAAACGCGTGGAACTATGACCTACTATTAGTCTTACTCATGCTTCGAGGGCGTCATGTCGGAACGGATTCAAGCTTTGCACGCCCTGCGTGCCTTCGAGGTGGCCTCGCGCTACGGCTCGTTCACCCGCGCCGCCGAGGAGCTCGCCTTGACCCAGGGAGCGGTCAGCCATCACATCAAGACGCTCGAGTCCATGTTCGGCTGCGACCTGTTCGAGCGCCGCGGCCCCAAGTTGAGCCTCACCGAACATGGGCGGCTGCTGGCCCAAGAGTTGAAGGTCGGGTTCAAGATCATCGAAAACGCCTGTGCGCTGCTGCGCCAGGACCGCTACGGGCTGCGCTTGAAAGCCCCCTCGACACTGACCGTGCGCTGGCTGCTGCGGGCGCTGGACGGCTTCAAGAAGCTCGAAGACAACTGCAGCGTGCAGCTGTCGAGCGTGTGGATGGACATCGACTCGGTGGACTTCTATTCCGAGCCCTACGACTGCGCCATTCTTCTGGCCAACGGCCGTTTTCCGGCCGATGTCGAGAGCGTCAAGCTGTTCGATGAATGGCTGATTCCGGTGTGCCACCCGGACTACATGGCACAAGCGCAACCGGTGCTGGCCGACCTGCGCCAATGTGAGTTCTTGCACCCGTCACCGGACCGCCGCGACTGGCGGCGCTGGCTGGCGCGCATGGATGCGCTGGACATCAGCATCGACCAGGGCCAGGTGTTCGATACCCTCGACCAAGGCATTTCGGCTGCGCAGCAAGGCCTGGGCATTTCGGTGGTCGACCTGGTGCTGGCCAGTGCCGACCTCGCTGCCGGGCGCCTGG
Organism: Pseudomonas sp. NBRC 111123; assembly: GCF_001320205.1. Taxonomy (NCBI): domain Bacteria; kingdom Pseudomonadati; phylum Pseudomonadota; class Gammaproteobacteria; order Pseudomonadales; family Pseudomonadaceae; genus Pseudomonas; species Pseudomonas sp. NBRC 111123. The sequence goes on along the minus strand of NZ_BCAZ01000017.1, from coordinate 88,465 downwards.
TGACGCCGTACAAGCATGCCGTGTCGACCGGTGACGGTTATTACATGACCTGGCTCAAGAGCAGCCCCAAGGCGCGGCAGATGCACAAGCTGCGCGAGTACCTGCTCGGCCAGGTGCCGCCGCTGGGCTACAAGGACATCAACTACCTGTACGGCTGAACACGCGCTCCAGCATGAAGTCGATGAACACCCGCAGCTTGGGTGGCACGTGGCGCCCGGACGGCCACAGCAGGTAGAAGCTGCCGCGCCGTTCGATGAAGCCGTCAAGCACGCTCACCAGGGTGCCAGCGGCCAGCTCGCGTCGCACGCTGAAGTCTGGCAGGCAGGTGATGCCACGGTGGTTGAGGGCGAAGCAGATACGCGTCTCGACATGGTTGCAGACCATCGATATGGGGATGTCGTAGCCCTGTTCCGGGTGCTCCTGGCGCAGCGGCCAGGTTTCCAGCTTGCCGTTGCTGGGGAAGCGGTAGTGCAGGCAGCTGTGTGCGCCGAGTTCGCGCGGGTGCAGCGGTGTGCCACGCGTGTGCAAGTACTCGGGCGAGGCCACCAGGCAGTGCTGGAAGTGCCCGAGAAATTTGGCATTGAGCCGTGAGTCCAGCGGCTGGCCGCCGCGCATCACCACATCGAAGCCTTCGCCGACGATATCGACCATGCGGTCGGTGAACTCCAGGTCCAGTTCCACCTCTGGGTAGCGTTCCATGAATTCGGCCAAGGCCGGCATCACCAACCCGGTCACCTGAGGCAGGCTTACGCGCAGGCGGCCGCGTGGTGTTTCGCTGGCCTGCGACAGTTCTTGTTCGGTGGCCTCGATCTCGGCCAGGATGCGCCGGCTGCGCTCGAGAAACAGCGTCCCCTCGGCGGTGAGGGTGATGCTGCGGGTGCTGCGGTGGAACAGGCGTACACCCAGGCGACTCTCAAGGCGCGCCACACGCTTGCCCACGGCCGAGGCACTGATCCCCAGCGACTGGCCGGCGGCGACGAAGCTGCGGGTTTCGGCGACCCGGTTGAAGACCATGAAGCCGCTGAGGCTGTCCATTGTGCGCTCCTGATTGCGGACACCGACGTCCTGGGTGAGCGGTATTGTAACCGTCTTTTTCCGCAATCTGGGGCCTTGCAGACTGTCGGCCTTGATCGAAACCACAAGGCATCCTGCAATGTCCCAGACATCCACTGCTTCTCTGACCCGCGCCGAACGCCTGCCCTTGAGCGGGCTGCTGGCGCTGGCCATGACCGGCTTCATCGCCATCCTCAGCGAGACCCTCCCGGCGGGCCTGCTCGACCAGATCGCCGATGGCATGCACATCAGCCAGGCCATGGCCGGGCAATGGGTGACCGCATACGCACTGGGTTCGTTGCTGACAGCCATCCCGCTGGTGACCCTGACCCAAGGCTGGTACCGGCGCCGAGCGCTCTTGCTGGCCATTGTCGGCTTTGTGCTGTTCAACGGCCTGACCGCCATTTCGCCTTCCAACACCCTGACCCTGCTGCTGCGCTTTCTCACCGGCGCCGCTGCCGGATTGGCCTGGGGCCTGATTGCCGGGCATGCCCGGCGCATGGTGCCAGCAGCACTGCAGGGGCGGGCGATGGCCGTGGCCATGCTCGGCCAGCCGATTGCGCTGTCATTGGGTTTGCCGATTGCCACATGGCTGGGAGCGGGGCTTGGCTGGCGCGCCACCTTCGCCCTGGTCACGCTGGTGGCGCTGCTGTTGGTGGCGTGGGTGCTCAAAGCTGTGCCTGATTATCCAGGGCAGGCCTCCGGCAGGCGCCCGTCAGCGTTGCAGGTACTGCGTACGCCAGGCGTGGCCCTGGTGCTGCTGGTGATCCTCACCTGGATCCTCGGCCACAACATGCTCTACACCTACATCGTGCCGTTGCTGGCCGCAGCGGGCATGGCGGCCGATATCGGCCAGGTGCTGATGCTGTTCGGCCTTTCGGCGCTGGCCGGGATCGGCCTGGTGGGCCTGCTGGTCGATCACCACCTGCGCACGCTGGTCGTACTGAGTCTGGCAGGGTTTGCCCTGGCTACCCTGTTGCTGGGGCAGGCCTGGCCATGGGCCATCTACCTGAGCGTTGCGCTATGGGGGGTGACCTACGGCGGCGCGCCGACCCTGTTGCAAACCGCCTGCGCCGATGCGGCGGGTGAGGGAGGCGATGTTGCGCAGTCGATGCTGGTGACGGTGTGGAACAGCGCCATTGCCCTGGGCGGGATCGTCGGTGGCCTGTTGTTGGCCGCGGTGGGCGTCGAGGCGTTCGGCAGTGTGGTGTTGGCACTGGTCGCAATCGCCTTGCTGGTGGTACTGGCAGCGCGCAGAAGCGGCTTCGTGGCGGGGCCGCGCTAGCGTAGAATCGTCTTTTTCAGCAGAGGTCGACGCGGTGGAGTTGCAGCAGGGCTTTGTCCTGACCCGGCATTGGCATGACACGCCCGATGGCACCTGTGTGGAATTCTGGCTGGCCACAGATGCCGGGCCACGGCTATTGCGCCTGGCCCCCCAGGAATCGGTGGCCTTCATCCCGCAGGCGCAGGCCGAACACGCTCGGGTATTGTTGGCCAAGGAAGCGGGCGCGCAGCTCAAGCCGCTGCGTTTGAAAGACTTTGACCAGCGCCCCATGCTCGGCCTCTACACCCGCCAGCACCGTCAGCTGATGCAGCTGGAGCAGCGCCTGCGTAACGCCGGCATCGATGTGTTCGAGGCTGATATCCGCCCCCCGGAGCGCTACCTGATGGAGCGCTTCATCACCGCCCCGGTGCAGTTCACCGGCAAGGTGGATGAGCACGGTGTGTACTGCGACGCCCAGCTCAAGCCGTGCCTGGACTACCGCCCAACCTTGCGCCTGGTGTCGCTGGACATCGAGACCAGCGAACGCGGCGAGCTTTACAGCATCGCGCTTGAAGGTTGTGGCCAGCGCCAGGTGTACATGCTCGGCCCGCCCAACGGCGAAGCCGGCGACCTGGATTTCGACCTGCGCTACTGTGCCGACCGTGCCGAGTTGCTGGTGTGCCTCAACCAATGGCTGGCCGAGCACGATCCAGATGCGATCATCGGCTGGAACCTGATCCAGTTCGACCTGCGCCTGCTGCACGAGCACGCCAAGCTGTTGCAAGTGCCGCTGGCGCTGGGGCGCAACGGCGCGCCGATGACCTTGCGCAGCCATGCCGGTGGTGGCCACGTGTTCGCCGATGCCCCAGGGCGCCTGCTGATCGACGGCATCGAAGCGCTGCGCTCGGCGACCTGGAGCTTCCCCTCGTTCAGCCTCGAAAGCGTCGCGCAGACCTTGCTCGGAGAAGGCAAGGCCATCGACACGCCTTACCAGCGCATGGACGAGATCAACCGCCGCTTCGCCGAAGACAAGCCTGCGCTTGCCCGCTACAACCTCAAGGACTGCGAGCTGGTCACGCGCATCTTCGCCCACACCCGGCTGCTCGACTTCCTGCTGGAGCGCTCATCGGTCACTGGCTTGGCGGTGGACCGCAGTGGCGGTTCGGTCGCCGCATTCTGCCACCTGTATATCCCGCACATGCACCGCATGGGCTTTGTCGCGCCCAGCCTTGGCAGCCGCCCGGAGGAAGCCAGCCCCGGCGGTTTCGTCATGGACTCGCGCCCAGGGCTGTACGACTCGGTGCTGGTTCTCGACTACAAAAGCCTGTATCCCTCGATTATCCGCACCTTCCTGATCGACCCGGTCGGTTTGGTCGAGGGCTTGCGCCTGGCCGATGACGAGCATTCGGTAGAAGGTTTTCGCGGCGGGCGCTTTTCGCGCACCGAGCATTGCCTGCCGGCCATCGTCGAGCGCGTTTGGCAGGGCCGGGAAGCGGCCAAACGCGAGGGCAATGCGCCGCTGTCGCAAGCGCTGAAGATCATCATGAATGCCTTTTACGGCGTGCTCGGCTCCAGTGGTTGCCGTTTCTTCGACCCACGCCTGGCCTCATCGATCACCATGCGTGGCCACCAGATCATGCGCCAGACCCGCGCGCTGATCGAAGCGCAGGGTTACGAGGTGATCTACGGCGACACCGATTCCACCTTCGTCTGGCTCAAGGGCGCCCATGGCGAAGAGGCGGCGGCGCGTATCGGCCATGATCTGGTGGCGCGGGTCAACCAGTGGTGGCGCGAGCACCTGCTGGCAACCGTGAAGCTGGAAAGTGCGCTGGAACTGCAGTTCGAGGTGCATTACCGGCGGTTCCTGATGCCGACCATCCGCGGTACAGAGGAGGGCAGCAAGAAGCGTTACGCCGGCTTGGTGCAGCGTGCAGACGGCAGCGAGGGCATGGTCTACAAGGGGCTGGAGTCGGTGCGTACCGACTGGTCGCCGTTGGCCCGTCAGTTCCAGCAGGCGCTGTACGAGCGTGTGTTCCGGGGCCAGCCGTATCGCGACTATGTGCGCGGCTTCGTGCAGCAGACCCTGGCCGGTGAGCTGGATGAGCTGCTGATCTATCGCAAGCGCCTGCGTCGCCCGTTGGCCGACTACCAGCGCAACGTCCCCCCCCATGTACGTGCGGCGCGTCTGGCCGATGAATACAACAGCCGCCTGGGCCGTGCCCGGCAATATCAGAATGGCGGCTGGATCAGCTACGTCATCACCACGGCAGGCCCTGAGCCGATGGAGAATCGCCAGTCGCCAATCGACTACGAGCACTACCTGAGCCGTCAACTGCAGCCGGTGGCAGATGCCATTCTGCCGTTTGTCGGTGATGATTTCGCGGCTTTGACAGACCGGCAACTGCTCTTGTTCTGAGTGCGGGCGTTAGCTATCTGGCACCTCGCCCAAGGTGCTCGACATAGGCTGGCTGCTTTCTTTCAGGAAGCAGCGAACATGGGCGCCTTACCACCCGACACTCCGCCGAATGGCGATACCCCAGCTACCGTTGCATTGCACGCCGACACGCCGCGGTTTCTCTCTCGGCACCAGCTTAGCGAGGCATTTCAGGATGAGGTCATTGGCAAACGCCTGCCCGACTGGATACGAAAAGTGCCGGTCGACCAATGGCCTGTGCTCAGTCAGGCGCTTGCCAGCAGCCTGAATTGCCGCCAGCGCCTGAACACGCTGCTGGCACGCATCGAGGGCATCGATCGGTTCGTCGCTTCGGCACTGGAGCGCGCGCTCGCCGAGCGACATGGCCTCAGGTGCAATGCACATCGGATGCGGTTCATTGCAGGCCGACGAGAACCGGTGATCAACACGCAACCGGTTGGCGTCCACCTGACTGAAGTGGTGTACGAAGAAAAGCCATTGCTGGAGGTGGTGCTGCGCAATTTCACCGCGGATCAGACCCAGGCGGGTGGACAACCCGCAGGCAACCGTCTGCTTGTGCCCTGTCGGGTCAGCGGTAGATTACCGACGGCTATCGAGTTTGCAGCCCTGTGCCGTGAGTTGGACCTGGGCGAGCGTTACCAGCGTCACCTCGATTCGATCCTGGAGCCTGCGGATGACAGCCAAAGCGTCAAGACGTTGCTGGTGGACGCATGCCGTCATGCCATGCTGGTGGACGCACACAAGGCCAGGCAGGACGGTCGCCTGGATGATAGTGAACTCAGGCTGTTGACAGCCATGTGCCGTGAACGCGTTCTGCTGCGCCTTGCCGGCGATCTGGTCGAGCCCAGGCGCCTGACCCTGTTGGGCTGCACGCTGGAGCAGGTGGTGGTGCTCGAAGTGATTGATCAGGGCGTTCTGTTCAACACCACCCGGCGCTTGCTGATGTATATACCCGGTGACCCGGTCGCTCCCTGGACTGCATTCGACAGTTTGAACGCGCTCAACCGTGAGCTGGGACACCGCTTACGCGTCAAGTCTTATCAGGGCTTTTTCAGCCGGTTCGTGCTTCGGCGTGACAGCCAGGCTTTCTTTGGCAGGGCGGTTCCCGTTTTCGACGACTTGCCGGTCTGGGCCAGCTTCGACCTGAAGCCGCAGTTGCGGCCTTATCCAGCCCCATTGTTCATTAGACTCGCCCAGTCGCGTATCAGGCAGATAAAAGAAGACGCGGCGACGATCGCCATGCCCGTGGCGCGTCTGGATCGCGACGCCCAGCGTGCCCACGACCAGCGTCTGGCTGCGGAAGGTTGGCTGTTGCTAAACGTTGCCGGGCTTTTCGTGCCAGGCATCGGTCTGGGGTTGCTTGCGTTGACCGTGTGGGAGGTGATGGGTGAGGTCTACCATGGCCTTGAGGCGCTGCACGAAAAGGACGCGCAGGAGGCGCTGGAGCACCTGAGCAATGTCGCCATCGACCTGGCGACGATCGCAGCCGCGGTCGTTGGTGTTACCGCGGTGCAGCGTGTGTGGTCACGTTCGGCGGTGGTCGATGCCATGCTGCCGGCACGCCTGGAAGACGGCAGCGTCAAGCTCTGGCAGCAGGACCTGGCGCCTTACCGTTCTGGCGTGCCAAGCGCTGCGGCATCGCGTGATGCCTTGGGCATCCTGCGCCTGGACGGGGCTGCATGGGTGGAAATGGATGGGCATCATTACCCCGTCGTCGAAGCTGACCCTGGCCAATGGCAACTGCGACCGCGCGACGGCAATGGGCCATCCTTGCGCCACAATGGCGCGGGTGCCTGGCGGGTGTGGAGCGAGCAGCCCGCGCAGTGGGATGACACTCGGCGGATGTTCCGTCGGCTGGGTGAACCGTTGAACCAGATGAGCGACGAACAGATCGACGAGGTGCTGAACATCCACGGGCTGGAGGCAGAGCACCTGCGCGCCTTGCATGTGTACGGTCGTGCCCCGGAGCCGGGCATGCTCGACACCGCCGAGCGCTGCCGGCTCGCGCAGCGCATCAGGCAGCTTGTTAACCGCTTGCGCGCAGGCCAGCAAGTCGAGGATGTCACCGTGTTGCAGCATGCCCGGCGCCTGCCGGGGGCAAGCGAGGCATCCGACCAGGCCTTGGCCGAATTGGCATGGACGCAGCGTCGCACGCTGCTCGGCCATCTGTATGATGCCGTGCAGGCCAGCGACAGTACGGCAAGTGCCACCCTGCGCAGAATGTTCCCCAGCTTGCATCCGCGTGCTGCGCAGGCATTGCTGGCGGCGGCCAGTGGTGAGGATCGGCGGCGCTTGCTGGAAACTGGCCGCGTGTCGTTGAGCCTGTCCGAGGCGGCCAGGCGCAGTGCCGCCAGCACCCGCGCTGTCAGGGTTTTCGAAGCCTTCTTCCTGGACACCCCACAAAACGCTGACCTGGCACGCGTGGTTCTCGCGCTTCTCAAATATCTGCCTGGTGCTGCAGAAGGGCTACGCTGGCGTCTGTTCGAAGGTTCGATGAACGGGCCGCTGCTGCTGGCGACCGAACAAGGTGTCGAGCCATTCGCGCTGGTGCACGCCTATGGCACCTTCCAACTGATCGATGGGCAAGGGCTTGCGCAGGGCAATGCGGGAGAGCTGTTCGAGGTGATGGCCGCCGCCTATTCGTCACAGCAGCGCCAGGCCATGCAGATTGGCGACCCTTTTGCGCACAATCTGCGAGTGATGCTGGCGCGCGAAGCCATCCGCCGTCGAGCCGAGGTGGTAAGTGTGCTCAGCCCATTGCGCCCCGGTGCTTTTCGCCCGCCACAGCGCTGGGCGCAGGGGCGGCTGGGTTATCCCTTGGGTGGCAGCAATTCGTCAGGGACCAGGACCAGGCGTGCCAACAGGTCCTTGGCAGCGATGTTGCGTGATCTGTACCCTTCGTTCAGCGATGAACAAGTGGCGGCGTGGGCAGCCAATGTCCAGCGTTCGAGGCGCCCGGTAGAGGATGTACTGTCGGCTCTGCGTCAGCAGTACACAGTGCTGCAGAATGTGCTCCGTGCCTGGGTCGCGCAGGCCGAAGGTGAAACGCAGCAAGATCGTGGCAATGTACGCGACACGTTGATCAACGGCTGGCGGCGAATGGTTACGGATGCAGAGTGCCACATCGACACTGAGGACAACTACCGGATTGTCATCTACAACAACCGGGTCGGGGATTTGCCGGAACTCCCGGCCCAGGTAAGTTTCCCCCATGTCTCCGACCTGTCATTGCTACGCCTGCAGCTTGAAGAGGTTCCGCAGAGTTTTCTCCTGGCATTCCCGCGTCTGCGCAGCCTGGACCTGGGTGGCAACCTGCTGACCCGGTTACCGCAGCCCTTGCTGCAGATGCCGCATTTACGGCAGTTGAGCCTGACCGACAACCAGATCGTGCTTACCATCAGCCAGGCCGCCACACTGGCCAGCGCCTCGACGCTCGAGTACATCGACCTGTCGTTCAACCCGCTGGGGCGTACATTCACCCTCAATGGCCTGGCCTCGCTGCGTTGGCTGAGCCTGCGCAGCACCGGGCTTACGCATTTCCCCCATGCGTTCAACAGCCGTGCAAACCTCTTGTTCATGGATATGCGGGAGAATCGTATCCGGCAGATTCCGGAGGAATTCTTCCGCTTGCCCATCGACATGCGCCGGCGCATCAGGCTAGCTGGAAACCCTCTGAGCGAAGCTGAGTCGCTGCGCCTTCAGGCCTCACTGTTCGCGCCTTTCCTGCCAGTTGACGAGGCGCTGCTCCAGGAGCAGTACGCACGGGCGCGCGAAGTGTGGGGCGACGCCATCGGCCCGCGTTACCGCGGTGTAATGATCGCGGCTTGGGAAGCGGTGGACGTTGGCGAACCTGCGAACCGCTTCTTTCGCGTGCTGCAGCAGTTGTTGCAGTCCGCCGATTTTCAGATCAATGCCCAGGCGCTCGCCCAGCGGATACTTGCGCTGCTGCAGGCGATGGCTACGGAGCCGGCATTGCGTGAAGAACTGTTGGCTGTTGCCAATGATGAGTGGGGCTGCCAGGACGGCGCCACCTGGTGCCTGAGCAATCTTGAGTTGAATGTGCTGGTTTGGCGGGCGCGCACCGATGTGCGGGGCAATACGGAGCAGGCTTTGCTGGCGCTTGGAGTACGCCTTTGGCGCCTGGATGAAGTCGACCGAATTGCCTTGCAGGACATTCTCCAACGCGGTGGCAACCCTGATGAAAGCGAGGTAGGGCTTGCCTATCGCGTCGGCTTGCGTACTCGGCTGAACCTGCCCATTGAAGTCGGGGATATGAGTTTTGGGCAAATAGCGGGCGTAACCGATGAGCAGCTGGAGCGAGCCGCCGCGCGGGTAGAGGAAAACCAGACGCAGGAAGAAATTGCTCGCTCGATGGTCGACCGCACATTCTGGCAGACGTACCTGGAGCGTGCCCACCCCGAACGTTTCCTCCAGCTCGACAGGCCTTTCCGGCGGCGCCTGGATGCCGTGCTGGACGATGACACGCTGACGGATGAAACCCGCCGCCTGCATGCCGATGCCATCCTTGGGGAACAACGTGCAGCCCGGCGTGGCCTGATGCTCGACCTGACGCTCAATGCGCTGCAAGTCGGGCCAGACGACCCTGCCATCGAGGCGCGCTGATACCGGTGACGGCTTTGGGCTATGCTCTATATCGATGGCAGCAGCGGCTGACAGCGGCGTCATTGGCCAGGGGCGGGCTGGAAATTACCAGTTACTTTTCCCTGGCCATCCCTTGTTCGAAGTGGTTTAGGCTCCAGATCGGATTTTTCTCCATGATCTGTAGTCATTGATATATCGGGACAATAAGGAGATTCGCATGCTCTTCCGGTCACTGACCCTCGCCACCTTGTTCGCTGTCGCCGGTCCGCTGTTTGCTGCCGACAGTGACGCGCCACTGGCCAAGGAGCTTGGCAAGGCCAGGCCATTGGTCGTTATCGCACCAAGCAGTGCCGACCCCACCTTGCGAGGGTTGAATGAAGCTCTCAAGGACCCTGCTACCCAGGCGGGTTTCAAAGAGCGCAACCTGGTGCTGTTCAGCGTTGCCCAGATGATGGGCAAGCGTGAAGACAAGAACCTTGAACAGCAGACTACGATGGCCCTTATTCGCGAGCTCAAGCTAGGTGCCAGCAAGGGTACCAAGGTGATCCTGGTGGGTATGGACGGTGAGCGTCACGTGCTCAAGGATGATGAGTCCGGCGAGAAGATCGACCCGCAGTTGATCTTCAAGGCCGTCGACGAGCTGCCAGCCAGCGAAAAGGCCGCGCGTGCGCCAGAACCCGTAGCGGCGGCCGCACCTGAACCCAAGGCCAAGGACAGCAAGCCGGCGAAGCCGGCCAAACCTGCCGCCCCGCCTAAACCCTTGGATGATTGAGTGGCGGCGACCTTCCCGAACGGTTGGCCGAGTCCTACATGGGCAGCCGAATCAGGCGATATCGGCCCATTCCCCTGAACGGTTGAATGGCTCCACATTCTCACCCCAAGTGGAGCTTCACCATGACGCAAGCATGCAACAAACTCGGGCTGTTCGGCGCTGCGCTTATCGGCAGCATGGCCATCGGCAGCCAGGCGTTCGCTGTCGAACCTCTGTCCCAGGGTTACGCGTTGGCTTCGGCCAAGACCCAGGGCGAGGGCAAGTGCGGAGAGGGCAAGTGCGGTGGCAGCGCCAAGGCCGGCCAGAGTGAAGGCAAGTGCGGTGAAGGTAAATGTGGCGGCAGTGGCAAGGCCGGCAAAAGCGAAGGCAAGTGCGGTGAAGGCAAATGTGGTGGCAGTGGCAACCACGCTGAAGGTTAATCCTTAACCGAATCCTTGAGAGATGTGGCAACGCCCCGCCTGCTGGTCAGGCGGGGCATTGTGCTTGTTATGGAGACTCAAAGATGAAAACCACGCCCATGCACGCCGGTCTCGGCCTGCGTCGCAGCCTGATGCCCGAGTTGCTGGCGCTGGACGCAGGTGCAGTGGACTTCCTGGAATGTGCCCCGGAAAACTGGATTGGTGTCGGTGGCGCCTTTGGCCGGGGCCTGGCACAGCTGGCCGAGCGCTTCCCCCTGGCCTGCCACGGCCTGTCGCTGTCGCTGGGCGGCAGCTTGCCACTGGATCGTGAACTGCTCGAGCAGATCCGCCGGTTCCTCGACCATCATCAGGTACACCTCTACAGCGAGCACCTGAGCTACTGCAGCGATGATGGTCACCTCTACGACCTGCTGCCGCTGCCTTTCACCGAAGCGTCCGTAAGGCACGTCAGCGCGCGTATTCGCCAGGTGCAGGATGTGCTGCAACGGCGCATAGCCATCGAAAACATCAGCTACTACGCCGCCCCCTACCAGGCGATGGAGGAGCTGGCGTTCATTCGGGCGGTGCTCGACGAAGCAGACTGCGAACTGCTGCTGGACGTCAACAATGTCTTCGTCAATGCCTGCAACCACGGGTACGACGCACTGGCATTTCTGCAGGGGCTTCCCGTGAAGCGGGTCACGGGCATGCATCTGGCGGGGCACCATGACGAAGCGCCCGACCTCAAGGTCGACACCCACGGCGCAGCGGTGAAGCCGCAGGTCTGGGCACTGTTCGCCAGTGCCTGCGAACGTTTTGGCATCCAGCCTACCGTGCTCGAACGCGACTTCAATTACCCGTCCATGGACGAGCTGCTGGCAGAAGTTGCGCACATTCGTACCGTGCAGCAGGAGGTGGTGCATGCACGAAGTTTTGCGTGAACAGCAACTCTGCCTGGCTCGTCACCTGCGAGACCCTGAACGCCATGCGCCACCGGTCGGTCTCGAAGACCGGCGTCTGAAGCTGTACAGGGAATTGTTCTACGGTGGTATCGAGGCGTTGCTGGCGGGGAGTTTTCCGGTGTTGTGCAAGACCCTGGGTGATCAGTGCTGGCATGCGCGAGTGCATGACTTCTACGCCAACTACCGCTGCCGCTCGCCCTTGTTTTCCCGGGTCGCGGATGCCTTCGTCGATTATCTGCAAGGCATCGAGCCAGACACCCCCTGGCAGCGGGAGCTGGCCCACTACGAGCTGATCGAATCGCAGTTGTACCTGAGCGATGCCCAGGATCCTGACCATGATCCGCACGGTGACCTGTTGCAAGGCGAGCCGTTGCTATCGAACACGGCAAGGGTGCTGGCCTATCGTTGGCCAGTGGAGCGCATCGGCCCGGCGTATCAGCCGGTTGAGCCGCCTCCCTTGCCGACTTTGCTGTTGGTCTATCGCGATGCCGCATTGCAGGTGCGTTTTGCCCGGCTTTCGCCCATGGCCTACCGTTTGCTGACCCAGGTTCAGGGCACGGGGCGGGAGCGTTTGCGTGCACTGGCTGCGGATCAGCAGGAGGGCTTGGCGCTCCTCGAAAACCTGCGTGACCAGGGTGTCGTCATCGGTACGCGATGACGGCTGAAGGGGCTGCCTGGCAGCCCCTCTGATCCTTACCCCATTACGCGGTTCCTGATCCAGTGATCCAGGCTCAAGCGCCCTGAGCCTTTGAGCAGCAGCGGCAGCAGGGCTACCAGATAGATGAGCGGCAATTTGAAGTTGCCGAAGCCCTGGTCAGTGATGGCATACCCCTGGGCCAGTTCTGCCAAGGTTGACCAGTGGCTGGGCCAATGCACTGCAGCAATCGCCACCACGGTCACCACCATCAGCCCGGCCGATGCCAGCCTTGTGCCCAGGCCAAGCAGCAGCAGCAGGGGGAGCAGCAGCTCCGCCCACATCGACAACTGCCAGTTGAACTCCGCCGGCAGCACATTGAAAGGAAACGGGAAGTTAGCCTGCAGATCGTCGAACCAGTTGCTGCCGTTGAATTTCTCCCAGCCGGACTCGAAAAACTCCCAGGCCAGGAACAGCCGCAACGGCAGGTCGGCGCTCCAGCTGCCGACGCGATCGAAGGTCATGAAAGTGCGGGTCAGTGTGGTCATAGTGGTCATCTCGTTTCAGGAAAGGGCAGAAGCAGTGCGGCGCTGCTGTTGGGCCAACTTGGCGGTGAGCTTGAGGGCCATGGCGCTGAACATCAGGGCGAACGCCAGTGGGTACCAGCCACCCATGGGGATACGTTTGTAGAACGACAGGCAGAACACCCCGGCCAATACCCACATGCCGGTGCTGTGCAGGGCTTTCCAGGCGCGCCCGCCGAGCAGGCGCATCGGCGCCTTGAACGAGGTCAGGGTGAGCAACAGCAGGAACAGGTAACCGATGCTGCCAGGCAGGCTCGTGGTGACCGTGCGCCCGGCCCAGAACAGCTCAGGGAATTGCTGGGCGTAGCGGTAGATCAGCAGGCCATGCACGGTATGCGAGAAGGCAAAGGCCAGACCCACGTAGCGCCGCTCGCGGAGCAACCGGCGGCTGCCGCTGCCAGGCAGGAAGGTGACCAGTGACGAGGCCAGGAACGCCAGCAGGAACAGCGCGAAAGAGCTGCGTGCAGTGGCGCGGATGGCACTGCGCAGGCCATCGGCACCGGGCGGATAGCTGAGCAGTACCGCGGCGGTCATGCACAGGATCAGGCCGGCCAAGGCGGCGAACAGCTTCCAGCCGGAGGGCAGGGTGAGCGGCTTCATGGGTGAGGTCTCCCGGGGTGTCGTTGTGTGACCGGGAGTGTGTGGGGGATGGGTATCTGCAGTGTGTCGGTGAAAGCGGCTTTGTGTATCGGACTGTAGCTCTTGAGGCTGTAAGGCGGCCCGTGCAGGCCGCCGCGTCTGTCGTTACAGCTCGATCTGCGCGCACAACCCGCCGCTTTTGCGGTTGCTCAAGGTCAATCGCCCGCCCATGGCTTGCGTCAGTTGCTGGGCAATGGCCAGCCCAAGGCCGGTACCGCCGGTACTGCGATTGCGGGAGCTCTCTACCCTGTAGAACGGCTTGAGTACTTCGTCCAGCTCTTCGGCGGGGATCCCGGGGCCTTCATCGAGTACCCGTATCAGCGTCTTGCCCCGCTCGCGGCTGACTTCAAGCTGTGCTTTGCCGGCGAACTTCAGGGCGTTGTCCACCAGGTTCACCAGCACGCGGCGCAACGCATGCGGGCGGGTTTCCAGCAGGCTGCCGGTATGTCCGTGGCGCTCCACCTGGGCGCCGCTGTCCTGGTAATCGAACACCACGCTGTCGAGGAAGGCATCGAGGTTGATCCGGCAGGGCGCCTCGGTGTTGATGTCCATGCTGCGGGCGTAGGCCACGCCTTCGCGCACCAGGTGCTCCATGGCGTCCAGGTCATGCCAGAGCTTGTCCTTTTCGCTGCCATCCTCCATGACCTCGACCCGCAGTTTCATACGTGTGATCGGTGTTTGCAGATCGTGGGAAATGGCCGCGAGTAATTGCATGCGTTCTTTCAAATAAGCGGCGATACGTGCCTGCAGCGCGTTGAAGGCTACGGCAGCGTACTGCACTTCGCGTGGGCCGCTTTCGTCCAGCTGCACGCCGGGCTTGTCCGGATCGAGGTCGTCCACCGCCTGTACCAGGCGTGTCAGCGGGCCGATAGCCAGGCGCACTGCCAGCCAGGTGCAGAACAGCAACACGCCGAGCTGGATCAGCAGTACCAGCGGCAACCAGCTCGCCACCGGCACCGGCGTGGGAGTGACATCGATGGTCAGTGGCGCGCCGTCGGCCAGGTGCAGGTGAACCTGAAAGTGCTGGGTCGGCCCGGGTATTGCCTGGAAGCGCAGCTTGTAACGGTCGCCGATCGCCTTGACGATCGATTCGGCAGCCATGGGCGGGTCGTCACTGGCCATCTGAGTGCCTGCCTGGCCCTGGTCCAGGCGGTAGCGATAGGTGTGACGTTCCAGGCGCGGCAGCCAGCTGGCGCGCTCGTCGGCAGGCAGCCGCTCGAAGATGGCCAGCGAGGTGGTGACGTCCTGTTCCAGGTGGCTGAGCATCATCGAGCGGCTGCTGACGTAGCGCTCGTAGGCCTGCAGGCTGAACGACAGACCATAGGCCAGGACCAGGCCGGTGATGAAGATCAACGCCAGGCGCGAGGCCAGGGTGCGTGGCCATTTCATGACGGCGTCTCGAGCAGTTGCACGGCCAGTGAGAACACATACCCCTCGCTGCGCACGGTCTTGATGCAGCTCGGCTCACGGGCGTCGTCGCCCAGGCGCTGGCGTAGGCGGCTGACCAGCAGATCGATGGAGCGGTCGAAGATGTCCGCCTCGCGGCCCTGGGTCAGGTTCAGCAGCTGTTCGCGGCTGAGCACCCGTTGCGGATGGTCGAGGAACACGCGCAGCAGCCGGTATTCGGCGCCACTGAGGGCCACCAGGGTGCCTTCGCTGTCGAGCAGGTGGCGGGCGGTAGTGTCCAGGCGCCACTGGCCAAAGGCGAGCAGGCGGCTGCTTTCGCTGATGGTCAGGTTGGGCGGCAGCATGCGTGTGCGGCGCAGTACGGCATTGATACGGGCCAGCAGTTCGCGGGCGGAGAAGGGTTTGGTCAGGTAGTCGTCGGCCCCCATTTCCAGGCCGATGATGCGGTCGGTCTCGTCATTGCGCGCGGTCAGCATCAGCACCGGCGTGTTGCGGTGTTTGCCGGCGCGCAGCTCGCGGCAAAGCAGCAGGCCGTCGTCGCCGGGCATCATGATGTCGAGCACGATCAGGTCGACGCTGTTGGCTTCGAGGAATGCGCGCATCTGCCGGCCGTCGCCGACGATGCTGGTGCGCAGGCCGTTTTTCTTCAGGTAGTTGCCGACCAGCTCGCGGATCTCACGGTCGTCGTCGACGATCAGGATGTGATCGACATGTTCCATTCGCGGTGTTCCTGTTCAGGGGGAGTGGGCGCAGTGTACCGAGCGCGTGGCGGCTTGCCTGTGGGGTTTTGTATTGCAGTGTATCTGCACCGGCTACAGATACAGGAGGAAGCAGATCACAGGATAAGGCGACACATGCGAGATACCTGGCAGGGGTGAAATGGCTAGCAACCGGGGAGCACTGATCCCCACCCCTGAAAGTGTTGCAAAGGAGACATGCCATGAACTTCAAGACTATCGCCAGCGCCAGCCTGTTCGCCGTGCTCAGCTTCGCGGCCGTTGCCGCCAATGCCAGCACCACATCGATGAACGATGCCAGCGTGATGCACTACCGCTACGGCGACCATCTGGACGTACAGAAAGTGCTGTCGGTGAAAGATGACCAGAGCAACGCCTGTGGCCCGGTCAAGACCCGCATGGATTACCTCGATTCAAAGGGCCAGAAAGAGAGCGTTGAATACCGCACCTACGCCACGAGCGGTTGCCATGACAACTGATCGTCGGCTGTTGTTGAAAGTGGGGGGCGTGGCCCTGGCGCTGGTTGGCCTGGGCCTGGCCGGAGGGCAACTGATGGCTCGCGAACGTTACGGCGCCATGCCGTCGCTGGCCGGGGCCAGCCAATGGCTCAACTCGCCGCCGCTGGATAGCCAGGCGCTCAAGGGCAAGGTGGTGCTGGTGGATTTCTGGACCTGGGACTGCATCAACTGCCAGCGCAGCCTGCCGCACGTCAACGACTGGGCGCGGCGTTATGCCGACCAAGGCTTGGTGGTGGTGGGGGTGCATACGCCGGAATACGACTACGAGCATGATGTGGGCCAGTTGAAGAGCAAAGTGGCCCGCCTCGGTATCGCGTATCCGGTGGCGGTGGACAACGATTACCACGTGTGGAATGCCTGGGGTAACCAGTTCTGGCCGGCGCACTACTTTGTCGATCGCCAGGGGCAGGTGCGGCATGTGCACTTTGGCGAGGGTGACTATGCCGGGCAGGAGAAAGTCATACAGGCGCTGCTGGATGAAAAAAGTTAGATCGGTGTTTGCCCCTTCGCGGGCAAGCCCGCTCCCACAGGTGAAACGCCGACTTCAATGCCTGCGGTGAACCTGTGGGAGCGGGCTTGCCCGCGAAAAGGGTGTTGCGGTCTGTCAGGAGAGGCTGGCGAAATGCGCCTGCATCCGCTCGGCGTCTGCCGGTTTGCCACTGAACAGCTCGAACGCCTTGACTGCCTGGAACACCGCCATGTTGCTGCCATCCAGCGTGCGGCAACCCAGCGCTCGCGCCGCTTTCAGCAGTTCGGTCTCTAGCGGGAAGTAGATGATCTCAGCCACCCACAAGCGCGGGTGAAGCAGCTCCACCGGTAGTGGCGTACCCGGCAATTTGGCCATGCCCACCGGCGTGGTGTTGACCAGGCCATCGGCCTCGGCCACTTCCCCTGCAAGGTCTTCGCCCAGTACCGCTCGACCCGCACCGAAATGGCCATTGAGGTTGTCGACCAGCGCCTGGGCGCGCGCCGCGTCCACTTCGAACAGCACCAGTTGCTCGACCCCTTCGCTCAGCAGCGCATGGGCCACTGCCGAGCCGGCGCCGCCAGCGCCCATTTGCACCACGCGTCGGCGCGACACATCCGGCAGGCCGCGGCGCAGGCCTTCGGCAAAGCCCAGGCAGTCAGTGTTGTGACCCACCCGCTTGCCGTCCTTGAGCACCACAGTATTCACCGCACCAATCCCGCGTGCCTCGTCCGACAGCTCATCGAGCAGCGGCAGGATCGCCTGCTTGAACGGGAAGGTGATGTTGAGCCCGGTAAAACCGGTGTGCTGGGCAGCATCGAGCAGCTGTGCCAGGGCGCTGTCTTCGAGCTGGAGCTGGTCGGCGTCAATCAGGCGATAGAGGTAGCGCAGGTGCTGGGCGTCGCCTTCGTGCTCGTGCAGGGCAGGGGTGCGCGACAGCTGGATGCCACGGCCGATCAGGCCGGCAAGGATGGCAGGCTGGCTCATGCGCGTGGCTCCTGGAGCATCTGGGCAAAGTAGCTCAGGGCCATGCGGTAGCCATGGCTGCCCAGGCCGCAGATCACGCCGACGGCTATCGACGAAACGAACGACAGGTGGCGGAACGGTTCGCGCTTGTGCACGTTGGACAGGTGCACTTCGATCACCGGCAGTTCGCTGGCCACCAGGGCGTCGCGAATCGCCACCGAGGTGTGGGTCCAGGCACCGGGATTGATCACGATACCGGCACAGCGACCGCGGGCGGCGTGGATCCAGTCGATCAGTTCGCCTTCGTGGTTGGTCTGGCGGAATTCGATTTCCAGGCCGTGGGCTTGGGCAGTGTCGGCGCAACCCTGGGCCAGGTCGGCAAGGGTTTCATGGCCATACTGGGTGGGTTCGCGGGTCCCCAGCATGTTCAGGTTGGGGCCATTGAGCACGAGAATAAGGGGCGTCATGACGGGCATCGCTTTGTTGTTGTTGAATGTCTCTATGTTTGTACCGGGTGGTTAATTCCGTCAATTGGGTCGGCTGTCGCAGGAGGGCAAAGTGGGCGATTATCGGACTTGTTTACGTTGCCAGCCGGATTACAGAATTGTAATTTTCACGCCACCGCCCCGATAACCGCCCGTCCTTACAGTTCCTCGCCAACGCTCGCCGACGAGGACGCCCGAAGTGCCCACCCCCCGCAAGATCGCCTTGCTCAGCCTGTTGCTGGCGGCCACCGCCAGTGCCCAGGCCGGGCAAGGCATGAGCCTGCCCGAGGCGCTGAGCGCCGCCTTTGCCTACAACCCTGAACTGGCCGCAGCTGGCCGCGCAATCGGTATTGCCGAGGGGGAGCGGCGCCAGGCCGGGTTGCTCCCGAACCCGGAACTGGCCTGGGAAATGGAGGACACCCGCCGCGAGACCAGCACCAGCACCGTTACCCTCAGCCAGCCATTGGAGCTGGGCGGCAAGCGCGGTGCGCGCATCGCTGTGGCCGGTGCCGGCCAGGCCATTGCCCAGCTGGACCTGGAGCGCCAGCGCAATGGCCTGCGTGCCGACGTGGTCCAGGCTTATCACGCCGCCCTGCGCGCGCAGACTGCCGTGGAACTGGCGCAGCAGTCGCAGGCGCTGACCGAACGCGGATTGCGGGTGGTGCAGGGCCGGGTCAGCGCAGGCCAGTCATCGCCGGTGGAAGCCACCCGCGCGCAGGTGCAGCTGGCTCAGGCTCAGGCCGAGGTACGTCGCGCCGAAACCCAACGTACGGTGGCCTACCAGGCGCTGTCACGCTTGACCGGCAGCCCGCTGGCGACCTTCGACGCGTTGCAGGCGAGCAACCTGTCACCCGGCCAGGCCCCTTCAGCCGACACCTTGCTTGCCCAGGTCGAACAGACCGCCGAATGGCGCCTGGCAGCTGCCCAGGTCGAGCGTGGCGAAGCGTCGCTGGGCTCGGAAAAGGCCCTGCGCATTCCCAACCTCACCGTCAGCGTCGGCAGCCAGTACAGCCGCGAAGACCGCGAGCGGGTCAACGTGGTGGGCCTGTCGATGCCCTTGCCATTGTTCGACCGCAACCAGGGCAACGTGCTGGCCGCTGCACGCCGCGCCGACCAGGCCCGCGACCTGCGCAATGCGGTGGAGCTGCGCCTGCGCAGTGAAACCCGCAGCGCCGTCGATCAGTGGCGCACCGCGATGCAGGAGGTGCAGGCCTACGACCGCACCATCCTGCCGTCGGCGCAGCAGGCCGTGGACACCGCGACCCGTGGCTTCGAAATGGGCAAGTTCGCCTTCCTCGACGTGCTCGATGCCCAACGCACGTTGATCGATGCGCGCGGGCTGTACCTCGAGGCACTGGCCGCAGCAACCGATGCACGGGCGCAGGTCGAGCGGATCTACGGCGACCTTGAAGGTTTGAGCAAAAATTCGAGCAGCAGGAGCAACAATGACTAACCCCCGCAAACTCGCTCTTCTGGCCGCTGTCATTGCCGTGCTCGGCGTGGGTGGCCTGGCCTGGACCGGCAACTCAAGCCAGGCCAGCAAAGGCGAAGACAGCCATGGCCACGGCATCGAAGGTGCTGAAGAACACCAGGAAAAGGAAGGCGCACTGCACCTGTCGATCGCCCAGATCGAGTCGGCCGGCATCCAGCTTGCTACGGCCGCCCCGCGCGAACTGGGCAGCGCTATCAGCTTCCCTGGCGAGATCCGTTTCGACGAAGACCGCACGGCCCATGTGGTACCACGGGTGCCGGGTGTGGTCGAGGCGGTGCAGGCCGAACTCGGCCAGGCGGTCAAGCGCGGCCAGGTACTGGCAGTGATCGCCAGCCAGCAGATCTCCGACCTGCGCAGCGAGCAGCAGGCCGCCCAGCATCGTCTCGAACTGGCGCGCCTGACCTTCCAGCGCGAGCAGCAACTGTGGCAGGAACGCATCAGCGCCGAGCAGGACTACCTGCAGGCGCGCCAGGCCTTGCAAGAGGCCGAGATCGCCCTGGCCAATGCCCGGCAGAAGGTGGCAGCAGTCGGCCCGGCCGGTGCCGGAAACCGCTACGAATTGCGCGCCCCCTTCGATGCCGTGGTGGTGGAAAAGCACCTGACCGTGGGCGAGGTGGTCGACGAGACCAGCAATGCCTTCACCCTGTCGGACCTCAGCCGGGTCTGGGCCACCTTCGCGGTCGCACCGCGCGACCTGGCGCGGGTCACCACTGGGCGCAGCGTGACCGTCAGCGCGCCGGACCTCGGCGCAGAAGTCGAAGGCAAGGTCAACTACGTCGGCAGCCTGCTCGGCGAGCAGAACCGCGCCGCCACGGTGCGCGCCACCCTGGCCAACCCCAACGGTGCCTGGCGCCCCGGGCTGTTCGTCAGCGTCGCGGTCAATGTCGAGCGCTTCAATGCCGCCGTCGTCGTGCCCGAGAGCGCCTTGCAGAACTGGGAGGAGCAGACAGTGGTGTTCGCCCGCACCGACGAAGGGTTCGAGGCCCGCCCGGTGAAGACCGGCCGCCGCGACGCTGGCCAGGTGGAAATCACCGCAGGCCTGGCGGCCGGCACGCAGGTGGCTGCCGCCGGCAGCTTTGTCCTCAAGTCCGAGCTCGGCAAGGCTTCTGCCGAGCACAGCCATTGATCGCGGGGACGCTTGCATGTTCGAACGCCTGATCCAATTCGCCATCGAGCAGCGCCTGGTGGTGATGCTCGCCGTGGTGCTGATGGCTGCCGTGGGCATCCACAGTTACCAGAAACTGCCGATCGATGCGGTACCTGATATCACCAACGTCCAGGTGCAGATCAACACGGCCGCGCCGGGTTATTCGCCGCTGGAAACCGAGCAGCGCATCACCTTTGCCATCGAGACCGCCATGGCGGGCCTGCCGGGGCTGAAACAAACACGTTCGCTGTCACGCTCGGGGTTGTCCCAGGTGACGGTGATCTTCGACGATGGCACCGACATCTTCTTCGCCCGGCAACTGGTCAACGAGCGCCTGCAGGTGGCCCGCGAGCAGTTGCCAGAGGGTATCGATGCCGGCATGGGGCCGATCTCGACGGGCCTGGGCGAAATCTTCTTGTGGACGGTGGAGGCCCAGGAGGGCGCGCTCAAGGATGACGGCACGCCCTACACGGCGACCGACCTGCGGGTGATCCAGGACTGGATCATCAAGCCGCAGCTGCGCAACGTGCCCGGTGTCGCCGAGGTCAACAGCATCGGCGGCCACGCCAAGCAGTACCTGATCGCCCCCGAACCCAAGCGCCTGGCGGCCTACAAACTCACCCTCAACGACCTGATCGCGGCGCTGGAGCGCAACAACGCCAACGTCGGTGCCGGCTACATCGAACGCAACGGCGAGCAATTGCTGATCCGCGCGCCGGGGCAGGTGGCCTCGGCCGAGGATATTGCCAACATCGTCATCGCCAGCGTCGATGGCACACCGATCCGCGTCAGCCATGTTGCCCAGGTAGGGCTGGGCGACGAGCTGCGCTCTGGCGCGGCCACCGAGAACGGCCGCGAAGTGGTGCTGGGCACGGTGTTCATGCTGATCGGCGAGAACAGCCGCACGGTGTCCCAGGCGGTGGCGGCCAAGCTCGCCGAGATCAACCGCAACCTGCCCAGGGGCGTGGTCGCGGTGACGGTCTACGACCGCACCAACCTGGTGGAAAAAGCCATTGCCACGGTGAAGAAGAACCTGGTCGAAGGCGCCGTCCTGGTGATCGCCGTGCTGTTCCTGTTCCTTGGCAACATCCGCGCTGCGCTGATCACCGCGATGGTCATCCCGCTGTCGATGCTGTTTACCTTCACCGGCATGTTCAGCAACAAGGTCAGCGCCAACCTGATGAGCCTCGGCGCCCTGGACTTCGGCATCATCGTCGATGGTGCGGTGGTGATCGTCGAAAACGCCATCCGCCGCCTGGCCCATGCCCAGCAGCGTCATGGCCGCATGCTGACCCGTGCCGAACGCTTCCATGAGGTGTTCGCCGCCGCCCGCGAGGCGCGTCGGCCGCTGATCTACGGGCAGTTGATCATCATGGTGGTGTACCTGCCGATCTTTGCCCTGACCGGGGTCGAGGGCAAGATGTTCCACCCGATGGCTTTCACTGTGGTGATGGCACTGCTGGGGGCCATGATCCTTTCGGTGACGTTCGTGCCCGCGGCCATCGCGTTGTTCGTCACCGGCAAGGTCAAGGAAGAAGAGGGCGTGGTCATGCGCACCGCCCGCCAGCGCTATGCGCCGGTGCTCGGCTGGGTACTGGGGCGGCGCAAGTTGGCGTTCGCCGGCGCCGCAGGGCTGGTGCTGTTGTCTGGGGTCATGGCCAGCCGCATGGGCAGCGAGTTCATCCCCAGCCTCAGCGAGGGCGACTTTGCCTTGCAGGCGCTACGCGTGCCAGGCACCAGCCTGTCGCAGTCGGTGGACATGCAGCAGCGCCTGGAACAGGCGATCATCGCCCAGGTGCCGGAAGTGGAGCGGGTATTCGCCCGTACCGGTACCGCCGAGATCGCCTCCGACCCGATGCCGCCGAACATCTCCGATGCCTACGTGATGCTGCGCCCGAGTGAGCAATGGGCCGACCCGGGCAAACCCCGCGAGGAGCTGATTGCCGAAGTCCAGCGCGCTGCCGCCAGCGTGCCGGGCAGCAACTACGAGCTGTCGCAGCCGATCCAGTTGCGTTTCAACGAACTGATCTCCGGCGTGCGCAGCGATGTGGCAGTGAAGGTGTTCGGTGATGACATGGACGTGCTCAACCGCACCGCCGCGCAGATCGCCAGCCGCCTGCAGCAGGTACCGGGCGCCTCGGAAGTGAAGGTCGAGCAGACCACCGGCCTGCCAGTGCTGACCATCGACATCGACCGCGACAAGGCCGCGCGCCACGGCCTGAATGTGGGTGACGTACAGGATGCCATCGCCATTGCCGTTGGTGGGCGCACGGCGGGTACGTTGTACGAGGGCGATCGGCGCTTCGACATGGTGGTGCGGCTGTCCGAAACCCTGCGTACCGATGTCGATGGCCTGGGCAACCTGCTGATTCCGGTGCCCGCCAGCGCCGCAGCCGGTGCGGTACAGATCGGCTTCATCCCGCTGTCGCAGGTGGCCACCTTGAACTTGCAGTTGGGGCCGAACCAGGTCAGCCGCGAGGACGGCAAGCGCGTGGTGGTGGTCAGTGCCAACGTGCGTGGGCGTGACCTGGGCTCCTTCGTCGAGCAGGCCGAACAGACCCTGCGCGAGCAGGTGCAGATCCCGCCAGGTTACTGGACCCGTTGGGGCGGCCAGTTCGAGCAGTTGCAGTCGGCGGCCGAGCGCCTGCAGGTGGTGGTGCCGGTGGCGCTGCTGCTGGTGATGGCCTTGCTGCTGATGATGTTCAACAACCTCAAGGACGGCCTGCTGGTGTTCACCGGGATTCCGTTTGCCTTGACCGGCGGGGTGCTGGCGTTGTGGCTACGGGATATCCCGTTGTCGATTTCCGCAGGGGTGGGGTTCATCGCCTTGTCGGGGGTGGCGGTGCTCAATGGCCTGGTGATGATCGCCTTTATCCGTAACCTGCGCGAGGAGGGGCGCGGTTTGCGTGCAGCGGTCGAGGAAGGCGCGTTGACGCGCTTGCGGCCGGTGCTGATGACTGCGTTGGTGGCGTCGTTGGGGTTCATTCCAATGGCCTTGGCGACAGGGACAGGCGCCGAGGTGCAGCGACCGCTGGCGACGGTGGTGATTGGCGGGATCCTGTCTTCCACGGCGCTGACCTTGCTGGTGTTGCCGGCGCTTTATCAGTGGGCGTACAGACGCGAAGAAGATTGAGATCGCCGGGGCCGCTTTGCGGCCCATCGCCGGCAAGCCCGCTCTCATAGAACTGCACATAATTCATTGAATTAGCAGGGACACTGTGGGAGCGGCTTTAGCCGCGAACACCGGCGCAGCCGGTGCCCTGCACCGCGTTGGATTCATCGCGGCTAAAGCCGCTCCCACAGTGTATGCGGACCGCTTGCGAAATGCTTGAGGCATACGCTATCCCAGTGGGACCTGGCTTGCCGGCGAGGGGCTGCAAGGCAGCCCCCAGGGATCTCAACTCGTCGTGCGGACTGCAGGGCTTGCATCGCCCCCTGCTTCATCATGCAGCGAAATGCGCGATGTTTCCGGCAACGCCAACCCACCCACCAACGCCACCAGCGCAATCACCACCAGGTAGAACGCCGGCGCCAGGCTGCTGCCGGTCTGCCCGATCAGCCAGGTCGCCACCAGCGGCGCGGTACCGCCAAACAGGGTGTAGGCCACGTTGTAGGTAATTGCCGAAGCGGTATAGCGGGTACGGGTCGGGAAGCTCTCCGAAAGCAACGCCGCCGTCACCACGCCGCTGCACAGCGCCCCTACTGCCAGCAGGATCACCCCCAGCAGCGCCCCCGACATCGAACCGGAACTGGCCAGCCAGTAAGCGGGGAACACACAGAGCATCACCCACAGGCAGGTGAAACCAATGGTCTTGCGTCGCCCGACCCGGTCCGAGAAGGCCCCGGCCAGTGGGCAACCGACCGCCGCGAACAGCAACGCCACGGTGGTCACCAGCAGCGACTGGGCGCGGGTCAGGTGACCGACCAGTTGCAGGTAGGTGGCGAAGTAAGTGGTGAACATATAGAACGACAGGGCTGTCAGCGAGATGAACATGCCCAGGTTGCGAATTGCCCGGCCGTGGTTGCGCAGGGTTGCCTTGAGCGGCGAATGTTCATGCTCCTTGCCTTGAGCGATAGCTTCGCGGAACGCCGGGGTTTCCTCCATGCGCCAGCGCAGGTACAAACCCACCAGCCCCAGCGGCGCGGCCACCAGGAACGGGATGCGCCAGCCCCAGGCGGCCATCGCCTCGGCCGACAGGCTGGCCTCCAGGCCATAGGCGATCACCGCCGCACAGGCAAAGGCGGAGAAGGTCGAGACCGGTACGAAGCTGCCGTAGAACGCACGCTTGTTCTGTGGGGCATGCTCCATCAGGTAGGCACAGGCGCCGGCGTATTCGCCACCGGCGGAAAAGCCCTGTAGGCAACGCGCCAGGGTCAACAGCGCGGGTGCGGCAAGGCCGATGCTGGCGTAGGTCGGCAGCAGGCCGATCAAGGTGGTGGAGCCGGCCATCAGCAGGATGGTCAGCGACAGGATGCGCTTGCGCCCAAGACGGTCACCGAGTGCGCCGAACACGATGCCGCCGAGCGGGCGCAAGGCGAAGGCCACGGCAAACACGGCAAAGGTCTTGAGCAGGGCGACACTGGCATCTTCGCTGGCGAAGAACTGGCTGGCGATCAGCGTGGCGAGGAAGCCATAGACGGCGAAGTCGAACCATTCGACGAAGTTGCCGATGGCCGAGGCGGCGATGACCCTGCGCAGGGTGGCGGGGGATACCTCATGCGATGCAGACATACGGAAGCTCTCCGGTTTCCATAGGCAGCCTGGATGAATGTGGCGCGCTCAAGGCGCGCCATCGTTGTTATCAGGGCCAGTAGACCGGGTAGCGCAGTGGGGGGCTTCGTTCAGGGCGACATCGGGATATCTGATTCGACCACAGGCCGTTATTGCCGGCCGACCCGCCACGGCGCGTATTCCAGCTCGCTGTATCCTTTGGCCACGCCGTGCATGTCTGGCGAAAAACCCGGCAGGCGGCTCAGGTCCATGGTCTGGCAACGGCTGTTGAGCTGGGCCTGCAGCGTGCCGTCCAGGCGAAAGTCGTTCGGCCGCAGCGGGTGCGGGTAGATCTGCACCAGGCAATCTTCGACCTTGCCTTGCGCGTTGGCCTGGTAGTACACCGAGACCCTGCCGATGCTGTTCACTGGTTGGTCGCGCAGCAAGTGCTGCCAGAAGTACTCGCGTTGCGCGATGACCTGGCGCCGTGGCGTACCGGGTGCCTGTGCGGCCGCGGACAGCAGCACGAACATCGGTGCGCGCACTTCCACGGTGCCGTCCTCATCGCGCATCCCCTCGGGTACCACCGGGTAGATGGTCTTCCAGCACTGCGTCTCGACCATGCTGGCCAGTGCCTTGAAGACCGAGCGCTTCACGTCTGCAGGTAGTTGCATCTCCAACCTGACCGGGGCCTTGCTGGCCTTGCAGAGGGTGGGGGAGGAGTGCTGGTCGAGCTTGACCGTCAGCATGACCACGCCCACCTGCTCGTCGGTATCTGCCGTGGCGATGCCGAGTTTCAGGGCCTGCTGCATATCGCTCACGAACGTTTTCCGAGCCTGAGGATCGACCTTTTCAGCGACATGGCTTTGGCAGCCAGGCAACAGGAAAAGTGCAACAGACAGAAGGGCGGGAGACAGCGATTTCAACGCGGGAGCTTTCAAAGCGGGAACTTCCTTGAATTGCCTGAGCCGGGGCTTCATGTGCCGGCGTGGACGAGGTTGCACATTATCACTGATGGCGAGTTAGGAATTGGGAGCGAGTTGAGTAGGAGAGTTCTTAAAGTCTGTGCCGGTGTGGTAGCCGGCACAGACGTGGGCGTCAGAAGCGCCAGTCCAGCGCCACTTCGAAGGTCCGCGGTGCGCCCATGTAGTACTGCAGCCCATAGGCCTGCTTGGCATACACCTCATCGGTCAGGTTGCGCACCCGCCCGGTGATCGTGGTGTGTTCATCCAGCCGATAGCGGGCAAAGGTGCCGAACAGGGTGTAGGCCGGCGCCTTGAGGGTGTTGGCGTTGTCGGCATACACCGAGCCGACATAGCGGGCATCCACCCCCGCCGACCAGGCCGACGTGAAGCTATAGGTGAGCCACAGGTTCGCGACATTGGCCGGCACGTTGACCGGGGCATTGCCCTTGCGCGAAACCGATACGCCGTTGACCGCTTCGTTGAACTCATCGTACTGCGCGTCGACGTAGGCATAGTTGCCCTCGGCCAGCAGCTTCGGCGTGACCTGCAGCCGCCCGGACAACTCGACCCCGCGTGAGGTCTGCTGGCCGGCCTGGACCGTCAGGTTGGGGTTGCTCGAATCGCGCACGGCAAAGTCCTTGCGCACGATCTGGTACAGGGCCACGGTCGCCGCGCCGCGCCCATCGAGGAAGTCGAACTTGCTGCCCACTTCCCATTGCTCGCCCTTGGACAGGTCGAACGTGCCGACGTTGGCGTAGGTGGCCGCCGCCAGCGAGCCGGCCGGCAGGTCGGCAGCGGTGCTGTACTGGGCATAGAAGCTGGCCGACGGCGTCAGTTCGTAGGTCAGGCCGATGCGCCCGGACAGCGGTTCCCAGCGCCGCTCGAAGAATGCCGGTGAAGTTGGCGTCACCGCGCCATAGTTGGTCACCTCCATGTCCAGGTAGTCGTAACGCAGGGCCGTGAGCAAGGCCAGGCGCTCGGTCAGTTGCAGGCGGTTTTCGGCGAACACCGCGCGGTTGCTGGTGACATGCCGGCGCTGCTTGGTCAGCCCGGCATTCACCCCGGGGATGTCGTAGAAGCTGCCGGGGTCGAAGTGGTCCGGGTCGACCACATCGGTCCAGCTGCCTGAGGTCGGGTAGACGCTCTGGCGCATGTGCGAGTAGTCCAGGCCCAGCGACCACTGGCTGGCCAGGCCGAACAGCTGATTGTCGTGGCGCAACTCGATGCGGTCGCCCAGCACGCTCTGTTCGTGGCGCTGCAGGTAGGGGCTGGCGCGCTGCACGTTGCCGTCGCTGGTGTAGCTGTAGCGCTCGACGTTGCGGTAATCGCGCTGGGCACTGTAGTGGTACACGGTGTTGTGCACGCTGGTGCTGTCGCTGAGCTGGTAATCGAGCAGCGAACGCAGCCAGCGTACCCGCTGCTCGTAACGGCCGTCGGCAACGTTGTAGTTCTCGAAGCGGCGGCTGTTGTCGATTTTCAGCGTGCTGCGCCCCGGCAGTATCGGCGCCCCCCAGTACGGGCTGTCCTCACGGTCTTCCTGATATTCCAGCGCCAGGGTATGGGTCAGGTTGGGCGTCAGGTCACTGAGCAGTGAGAATGCCAGGCTGTCGGTCTTGCGCTGGTTGCGATCGATGTAGCCGTTGCCGTCGGTGTGGCTGAAATCCAGGCGCATGAAGTGGCGGGCATCGGCCGGGTTGCTGGCCAGGGCCTGGTTGATGCCAAAGGCTACTTCCGAGTCGTCGTAACTGCCATAGCGCACGCGGCCATCGAGGGTCTGCTGGTCGCGGGTGGCGGTCTTGGTGATGTAGTTGATCGAGCCGCCCACGGCACCTGCGCCATGCAGGAACGATGACGGCCCGCCAAGCAGCTCGACGCGGTCCAGCACCCAGGCATCCACCGGCCGGGTGGCGCTGCTGTAGCCGAGGTTGATGCCGTTGTAGAGCTGGCTGACCTGGTTCTGGGTGAATCCGCGGTAGCTGACGAAACCGCCGTAGCCGGGGTTGGCCGAAGCGTTGACGCCGGTCATGGCGTTGATCACGTCCTGGCTGTCCTTGGCGCCGCGTTCTTCGATGACGCGCCGGTCCGAGACGCTTACCGAGGCAGGTGTTTCCCGCGCGGTGAGGCCCAGCCGCGAGCCGGTGCGGATCGGCTCGTCCAGTTGCACGCCGGTGGGCGCATCGCGCTCGCCATCGATGGTGGTGGCGCTGAGTTCGACAGCGGCGTCATCCGCCCAGGCGAAGGTGCAAGTGCCCATGAGGAGCACCAGGGAGGTCTTGCGGAGCATGTTGTTGGGTCTTCCACGCAAAGGTCATGGCTGACGGCGAGCGCGCAGGCAGGCGCGCCCGCTTCAAGTCAGGCGAAATGATTAACGGCTGCGGGGAAAATGGCAGGTGGAGCGCGGGGGGTGAGGGCAGGGCGTTGGTAACGGGGCGGCGGCTGCGCCCAGCTGCGCACGACGATGGGCGAGGTGGCAGTGGCTTGCGCCGGGCTGAACGACCAGCCGCCGCTGCCGAGTGGCACGGCCAGGCCGAACGAGGAGCACACCGGGCAATCGAGCTGGGCCATGTGCTGGTCGCTGCCGGCACCGTCAAGGTCGATGGCCACACCGTGCTCGCTGTTGATCGAGCAGAAACCACCTTCCAGGCCGGCCAGGCGCAGGCCTCCCATCTGGCCGTGGTGCAGGCCGCACAGCAACAGGCTGAACAGGACGCTGGCATAGAGCGTCCAGGCAGTCAGCGTGCGGGTGTGCCGGGTGATTTTCATGGCGGCGAATCTATCACCCGGACGAACGGCAGGGTAGTCCTTTTGAGTGGAGCATCCGGGGGCTGCTTTGCAGCCCAATCGCGACACAAGGCCGCTCCCACAGTGTTGTCGCAGCTCAGGCGGCGCGTTCGAGCACGTCCAGCAGCTCGACGAACTCCTGCGCCAGCTTGTGGCGTGGCGCCATGTGCACCAGCGGTACCGAAACCTGGTGCGATTCGCGCATCTTGATCGAGCTGCTGAGGTACACCGGCAACACCGGCATGCCTTCGTCACGCAACTGTTCGACCAGGGTCTGGTGCAGCGCGGTGCGCCCGGCGAACTGGTTGACCACCACGCCTTCCACCTGCAGCGCCGGGTTATGGTCCTGGCGCAGCTCCTCGACCTCGGCCATGACGCTGAGCAGTGCCTGGCGCGAGAAGCTGTCGCAGTCGAACGGAATCAGCAGGCGCTCGGCAGCCACCAAGGCGCTGAAGGTGTAGAAGTTAAGCGCTGGCGGGGTGTCGATGTAGATCCGCTCGTAGTCTTCGCCCAGCTCCACCAGCAGCTTGCGCAGCTTGTTGATCTTGAACTTGCTCTCCAGCTTGCTCTGCAGGTCGCTGAGGTCGGGGCTGGCGGTCACCATGTGCAGGTTGTCGTAGCGGGTTTCGGTGATTGCCACGCGGTGCTTCTTGCCGGCGGCGGTGACTGGCGAGAGGGTCTGGCGGAAGAAGTCGGCGATGCCGGCGGGGATGGCGTCGTTGGTCAGCCCGGTGAGGTAGTAGGTGGCGTTGGCCTGGGGGTCGAGGTCGACCAGCAACGTGCGATAGCCTTCGGCGGCACTGGCGGCCGCCAGGTTGCAGGCGATGCTCGATTTGCCGACGCCACCTTTCTGATTGAAAACCACACGACGCATGAGACGCTCATCCATGAAGAAGGGAAATGTCAGGTTGGGGTCAATCCTATGACCGAAAGACGACAGTTTTATGACAAGCTTTGTTACAACAGTTAAGTTCATCGTTCTCGACGTTCAAGCTGTCTGTTCCGCGGCCTCTGCGCTCATGGCCCTTCGATATAGCGTTGGTAGAAATCCAGTGTCGTGAGGTTCTTGTCCTTGGCTTCGAACATGATGTCGAAGCGGTCGACGAACTGCAGGGCGTAGCGGTTGGTCCAGTCGTTCCACATCTGCGCGCTGTGCGGGTACAGGTCGCGCTTGTTCACCTTCTGCAGCAGTGCCGGGATGGTCAGTTTGCTGTCGGCGTCGAAGCCCAGCGCCTGCAAGCTCTCTGGCGGTTGCGAGTAGTGCATGGTCGGCCGCACACCGCGCCAGCTGTCGATGATCCGTGCCACGCGCGGGTCGTGCGGGTCGATGTAGTCACCCTCATGAATCCAGCAGTGGTGAATGTCCAGCACCACGGGTGCCAGGTCGGCCAGCGCCAGGCAGTCGTCGACGCCGTAGGTCTTCTCGTCGTTCTCGAACGTGATCACGTTGCGCGCCACTTGCGACAACCTTGGCCACACCTGGCGTACACCACTCGCGCCAAGGCGCCCGGCGATATGCACATTGCACTTGAAGTCCTGAAAGCGCTGGCCGAAGCCCATCATGCGGATCATGTCGGCGTGGTACTCGAACTCGGCCAGGCTGTTTTCCACTACCTCGGGGCGGTCCGACCCGAGCACGCAGTACTGGCCAGGGTGGAATGACAGGCGCAGGTCCTGGTCGCGGGCCAGCTTGCCGATGGCGGCGAAGCCGTCGACCATCAGGGCCTGGAACTCGGCGTCGCGGTACAGCGGTGCCACACCAGGGTGGCTATAAAGCGGCAGCAGGTCGCTGCTCAGGCGCACCATGCGCAGCATCGGCGGCAGCTCACTGACGTAGGCCAGCAGGCGCAGCTGGGCGTCGAGGTTGTGCTGTACCAACTCCAGCAACTTGGCCCGGGCCGCCTCGGCACTGGCGGCGGACAGCCAGCGCAGGGTGGTGGTGCGCGGGTTGAAGGTGCGCTCGATGGCCTCCAGCGCTTTTACCGACAGGCTGCGGTGCGGGTGGCGGTACATACAGGCAAAGCCTAGGCGGGGCATGGTGAGCCTCCAGTTGCGGGATGTCCCTTGGACCCCTGTGGACTACAGAATGATCACTTCAAACCTGTGCCGGCCGCTTCGCGGGCAAGCCCGCGAACACCGGCGAAGCCGGTGCCAGGTTCAGGTCATGAGCCTGACTTCTCCAGTTCATCCAGCTCATCCTCAACCTGCTGCATGCGCTGCTCGGCCAGGGCCTGGACCTTTTCGTCCCGCGCCGTCTCGCGCATCAGGCCGGTGAGCTTGTCGCTCAGGCGCTTGCCTTCGTCGGTCTCTTCCAGCGCCTTGGCCTTGGCCGGGTCACGAGTGGCGGCGACGATGGTAGCGAATTCGGCATCGCTGAAGTTCTTCTCGCTGTAGAGCTTGTACAGGTCCTGGCGCTGGTCCTCGACGGTGAGGTGCTTGCGCAGGACGTTGCTGATCGTGGCGGCATCCAGCTGCGGGTGGGTGCGGGTGAGCAGCGCGGCCATGCGTTCGATGTTGTGGTCGTAGGCCTCCTGCAGCGGCAGGTTGGCCAGTATCTGCTGTTCGCGGGTGGGCTTTTGGTCGCAGGCGGCGAGTGCGGCAAGCAACAGCAGGGGTAACAGCAACTTCTGGATGCGGGGCATGGGGTGGCCTTGGGCGCGTATTGCAGAGGGGGGATTATAGCGGTGTCGGGTTGCCAGCTAGCAGCCCTTGAGGTAGAAAAACCGGTCGCTCAAGCTACGTTTGCACGCTCATGACCCACTGGACCATCCAACCGCCCAGCCACGCCTGTATCAGTGAAGTCGTGGCGTTCATCGACAGCGCCCGTCGCGGGCTATTCCCGATGCTGGCGGGTTCGCCGTTGCCCAAGGACCTCGCTCATTTCGCCCAGACTTATCTGGAAGGCGCAGGCCATTTCCTTGAAGCCCGCGATCAGGGCCGGTTGATCGCAGGCATCGGCTATCTGCCCTACGACCACCGCTTCGCCCAACTCGATTACCAAGGCAAGCACGTGGTCGAGGTGGTGCGCCTGTTCGTGCTGCCCGA
Organism: Pseudomonas sp. NBRC 111123; assembly: GCF_001320205.1. Classification (NCBI taxonomy): domain Bacteria; kingdom Pseudomonadati; phylum Pseudomonadota; class Gammaproteobacteria; order Pseudomonadales; family Pseudomonadaceae; genus Pseudomonas; species Pseudomonas sp. NBRC 111123. Next base: position 56,403 of record NZ_BCAZ01000017.1, on the reverse strand, counting down.
ATACCGCCGGCTTGGCCTGGCTGCGGCCCTGTTCGCCGCCTTGCGTGAGCACGCCCGCGCCTCGGCGGTCGAATGCCTGTATCTGCATACCCACCCGTTTCTGCCCGGCGCGATCCGCTTCTGGGAGCAGCAGGGCTTTGCGCTGATCGATGTGGAAGACGACCCGGTCTGGCGCACGACGCACATGGAAAACTGGCTGGCCAGATAGGCCTGCGGCCTGTCAGAAACTGCCGGACAACGGCCATTGCACCGCTAACCGAATCTGGTCGCCGTCCAGCTCCGCCTGTGCCGTGTTACCTCGGTGCACGTTGTGCCGCAGCGAGAACGTGGTGCCCTTGGCCTGGCCACTCTGCACCACATAGTTGGCCTCAAGGTCGCGCTCCCAATGCTTGCCACCCTTGCCATAACCCAGGTACGCATAGCCGCCGTTGGGGTCGAGGTGGGTGCCGTCGATATCGAAGCCGCGCACATACAAGGCGCTCAGGCTCAGCCCCGGCACGCCGTAGCCGCCCATGTTCAGGTCGTAGCGCGCTTGCCATGACTTCTCGTTCGGCGCATTGAAGTCGGACATCTGCACGGCGTTGGCGATGTAGATCGCCCCGCGGGTGACGTAGTCGAACGGTGTGTTGCCATCCACCTGCTGCCAGCCGAGGCTGAAGCTGTGCGGGCCCTGGTTGTAGCGCGAGACCAGGCTCCAGGTGGTGTTGTCGATACGCCCGGACAGCGCCTTGCCGGTATCGGTGGTGCGGTACAGGTTGAGGTCCAGGCTCAGGCTGCGGCGGTCGTCCAGCGCATGGGTGAGGGTGCTGCCGAGGTAGTGCTGGTTCCAGGTGTCTTCGTAGCGCGAGGTGTACAGGCTGCCACTGAAGGCGGCGCCGGGGTTCCATACCAGGCCGGCGAGGTCGAAGCTGTTGCCCTGGCGGCCGTCGGAGTAGTTCACCACGAAGCCCTGGTCGTGGCTGGACGCGTTGCGGTCGGTGCTTTCGTTGAAGTGGCCAGCGACCAGCTTGACGGTGTCGATCTCATTGCTGGCAAGGAAGAAACCGGTGGCCGTTTCCGGCAGCAGGCGGCTGTCGGAGGAGCTGAATACCGGCGTCTTCACCCGCTGCTCGCCGTAGGACAGCACGGTGTTGGACACCCGCAGTTTAAGCGCCGCGCCGCCACGGCTGTATTCGTTCTTCGGCTGGCCGTCGTTGTCCAGGCCCAGCAGGCGTGCCTTGCCGGCACGGCCCCCACCACTGTCGAGCTGCACGCCGAGGTAGGCGTGGGCATCCACACCGACACCGATAAGGCCTTGGGTGAAGCCAGACTGCAGCGTGCCCATCAGGCCGTAGGCCCATTCTTCAGCCATCCCATTACGTTCGCTGCGTGGCTTGTAGGCATTGCGTGCGCTGCTGTTGCGGCCGCCGTGTTTGAAATCGCGCTGGTCGTAGACCGTGCGGTTGAGGATGCTCCAGTTGCTGTCTTCGACGAAACCGTTGCTTTGCGACTGCGCCGAGTCCGCAAGGGCGAATGGTGCCAGGCCTGCCAATGGCAGGGATAGCAGAACAGCAGCGGGGCGTAACGACATGGCGGGAACTTCCTGGTTCAGGGGGCGCGAAAACGCAGGATGCGCGCGCCATCGAAGGGGTCGGTAAGGTAGTGGGCGTGCACGCCGAAGGTGCTCAGCAGGCGCTCGGGGGTGAGCACATCCAGTGGCTTGCCGAGGGCCACCAGGTGCCCCTTGTCGAGCACCGCCACGCGGTCGCAGGTCAGCGCCTGGTTAAGGTCGTGCAGGGCCACCAGGGTGGTTACCGGCAGTGCCTGCACCTGTTGCAGCAGGCTGAGCTGGTGCTGGATGTCGAGGTGGTTGGTCGGCTCGTCGAGCAGCAGCACCTGCGGGCGCTGGGCCAGGGCGCGGGCGATGTGCACGCGCTGGCGCTCGCCGCCAGACAACGTACGCCAGATACGTGTGCGCAGATGCGCTGCATCAAGGTCGGCCAGGGCCTGTTCGACGATGGCGCGGTCTTCCCTGGAAAACGGTGCCAGCGCCGACAGCCACGGCGTACGGCCAAGGGCAACGGCATCGAACACGCTGATCGCATCGAGGGTGTCGGCTTGTTGCTCGACCAGCGCCAGGGCCTGGGCGATGCGCCGGCGCGGCAGGCCTGCCAGCGGCTCGCCAAGCAGCTGAACACTGCCAGTACCCGGTGTGCGCAGGCCGGCCAGCAACTTGAGCAGGGACGACTTGCCTGAGCCGTTGGGGCCGACGATGGCCAAGGTTTCACCGGCCACCACGCTGAGCCCGATGTTGCACAGCACGGTGTTGCCCGACAGGTGCAAGCCCAGGCCGCTGCACGCGAGTGGCGCCAGTTGCGCGCTGTTCATGACCGTCATGGGCGCCCCCGTCGGCTGACCAGGATCAAGGCAAATACGGGCGCGCCGAGCAGCGCGGTGACCACGCCCACCGGGATCACCTGGCCGGGGATCAACGTGCGCGAGAGGATATCGGCGGCAATCAGGAACAACGCCCCGCCAAGGGCGCTGGCCGGCAGCAAGCGGCTATGGCCCGGGCCGAGCAGCAGGCGCAAGGCATGGGGAATGACCAGGCCGACAAAGCCGATTGCGCCGACGATGGACACCATCACCGCTGTCACCAGCGCCGCGCAACTGATCAGCAGCAGCTGGCTGCGACGCACGGCGATACCCAGCGACGCCGCAGAGTCGGCGCCGAAGGTAAAGGCATCCAGCGCCCGGCGGTGCCACAGGCACACCACCAGCCCGAACAAGGCCACTGGCACGGCCAGCCACACCGATGGCCAGCGCACGCCACTGAGGTTGCCCAGCAGCCAGAACAGGATGCCCCGCGCCTGCTCGGCGGTGGCCGACTTGGTGATGAGGAAGGCGGTGAGGGCGTTGAACAGCTGCGAGCCGGCGATACCGGCGAGGATCACCTGGGCATTGTTGCTGCCTGGCCCGGCGGCGCGGGCCAGCACCAGCACCAGGGCGAACGCTGCCAGGGCACCCATGAAGGCGCCGCCGGACATGCTCAGGGCGAAACTGCCCAGCCCCAGCAGGCCGACCAGCACCGCGCCGGTCGAGGCGCCTGCGGACAGGCCCAGCAGGTACGGTTCGGCCAGCGGGTTGCGCAGCAGCGCCTGAAGGATCACCCCGCAGGTCGCAAGCCCCGCACCGCAGGCGGCGGCGACCAGCGAGCGGGTCAGGCGGTAGTTCCAGACGATGCCGGCATCGATCGGGTCGACCGGGTAACCGGCCTGCCACAGGTGGTTGGCCAGCACCTGGCAGACCACGCTCGGCGACAGGTTGGTCTCGCCGATGGCGGTGCCGGCCAGCACGGCCGCGAGCAGGGCCAGCAGGGCCAGGGCGCTGTAGGGCAGGGCTCTCATCACTGCGCCGCGTGACCGCTGGCGAAGGCCGCAGACAGGGTCTGCAGGCCACGGAACAGGCGAATGCCGGCCTGCATGGCGTCGGCGTCGAGGATGATGATGCGGTTGTGTTTCACCGCGTCCATGTTTTTCGTCACCGGGTCGCTATGGAGGAATTCGAGCTTCTTCTGGTAGTCGTCGGCGGGGAAACGACGGCGGTCCATGCGCGCGATGATCAGCCAGGTCGGGTTGGCCTTGGCCAGGGTTTCCCAGCCTACGGTCGGCCACTCCTCGGTGGATTCGACCACGTTGCGCACGCCCAGGGTGCGCAACATGAAGTCGGCCACGCCCTGGCGGCCGGCAACGTAGGGGTCGATGTCGAGGTTGGCGCTGGAGAACCAGAACAGTGCCGAGGTGTTGGCCAGGTCCTTGCCGCTCAGTTGCTGTTTCGCGCTGTCCAGGCGTGCCTTGAGGTCGGCATTGAGTGCGGCGCCGCGGCCCTGTACGTCGAAAATCTCGGCCAGCTGGCTGACACTTTTGTAGATGCTCTCGACCTTGAACGCCTGCAGGCGGGTGCCGTCGGCGCCGACCCGGTTGTCCTTGCCTTCGCAGTCCGAGGGCAGCAGGTAGGTCGGGATCTTCAGCTCGCTGAACTGCTCACGGGTAGCGACTGCGCCCTGGGCACCGACCATCCACTCGAACTGCACCGCCACCAGTTGCGGGCGCTTGCCGACCACGGCCTCGAAGCTGGGTTCGTTGTCGGCCAGGCGCGGTACCTTGTCGTTGAGTGCCTTGAATTCGGGCAGCACGTTGTTGAACCACAGCGAGGTGCCGGCCAGCTTGTCGCTCAGGCCCAGGGCGTAGAGCATTTCGGTGCCGGCCTGGCCGATGGTGACCGCCCGCTCGGGCGCCTGGTCAAAGGTTTGTGGCGCACCGCAGTTGTCGATGGTCAGCGGGTAGTGGGTGGCGGCGGCCTGGGCCAGGCCGGTGAGGCAAAGGCCGGCGAGCAAGGCGGTGATACGGGGCAGCATGCTGGGCGATCTCCTGTCGGACAGTTCTGGTGAGGAACGCACGGACAGGCATCGCCCAGCCCCTGCAGGCGCAGAGGCAACACGGATGGCCATCCCGGACACCCCGCCGGTTGGTGAATGTTCGCCGGCAGGTCTCCTGACTGGTGCGTCGTCGCCCGGCTCCGGCCTTCCCGGATCGGTTGATCCAGTGGCATCGATGGAGCAGGCTCGGCACTTACAGTTGCGGGGGCAGTTCCGTTTGGCACGCCTGGGGCGGGCCTGGGATTCCCTATTGATTCCGTGGTGGAAACCGGCGGGCCGCATGGTAGACCATCAGGCCGCCGGGCAAAAGGTCAAATCAGAAGTACTTCAGCCAGCGGACGTCGCGCCGCCGCGCCTTGAGCCGGGCAAACCCGCGCACCGGCAGGTACAGCGCCGCCGCCAGCAGCAGCGCGGCCAGCCACACGGCGCCAATGCCGTCGAAGCCGAAGTAGTTGCCGTGGTTGAGGCCGAACAGTGCCACGCAGGCCAGGTACAGCAGCTTGAGCACGTACAGGTGCAGCAGGTAGAAGAACATCGGGGCCGCGCCGAACACCGCCAGGGCGCTGACCCAGCGGGCCAGCCCGGCGCGCTCGAAGGCGCGCAGCAACAGCAGGCCGCAGCCCAGGGTCAGGGCCAGGAAAAGCAGTGAAGGCGGGTATTTGGTGATGTTGAAGAAGCTCATCAGCGTCTGGGTGACGGTCGGGTAGCCACTCCATGGCGCCTCGCCGTAGCCGTTGTAGAGGCGCAGCACCATGAAGCCGAGCAGGGCGATGACGCCGGCGATCAGCAGCCGGTGCTGGCGCTTGCCGGCTTCGCTGCCACGCGCGAACCAGGGGCCGAGGCCGTAGCCCAGGGCAATCACGCCGATCCACGGCAGCACCGGGTAGGAGGTGCGCAGGCGCAGGTTGTCCGAGACCTCCAGCCAGCCCCGGTCATGCAGGATCGCCCACGGCACATGCATGGCCGACTCCACGCCGAAGTGCAGGCCGTCGAGCAGGTTGTGGCCGGCGATGATCAGCGCGCCCAGGGCGAGCAGGGCAGGGCGCGGCAGCCACACCAACAGCGACAGGGCGATCATGCTCACGCCGATGGCCCAGATCACCTGCATGTAGACCACGCTCGGCGGCAGCTGGAAGGTCCAGGCGAAGTTGACCAGGGTGAATTCCAGCGCTACCAGGAACAGCCCACGCTTGAACAGGAACGCCGAGACATCGCTGCGGCCTTGATACTTCTCGCCATACAGCCAGGCCGACAGGCCGGTGAGCAGGACGAATACCGGGGCGCACAGGTGGGCCAGGGTACGGCTGGCGAACAGCGATGGGTCGGTGGCATCTATGACCATCGGGTCACTGACCTGGCGGTGCAGGAAGAAGGTTTCCCGCACGTGGTCGAGGAGCATGAACAGGATCACCAGGCCGCGCAGGGCATCGATGTTCTGCAGGCGCTGGGTGAGCAGGGTGGGGGTGGCTGAGGCACTGGTCATGGGGTGGTCGCAGGCAGGAATGAATGTCAAATGAAACGTTATCTTATAACTATTTCATGTGAGGTTGATAGCAGTTTTTGTGTTGCCTGAGCTGGCCTCTTCGCGGGCGGGCCCGCTCCCACAGCAATACCACTCACTTGGAAATGGTGGGGTACCTGTGGGAGCGGGTTTATCCGCGAAGAGGCCATTAGCTAAAAGGTGTAATCCACGGTGGCAAAATACGACCGCGGTGCGCCCATCACCCACTGCTCGCCACTGAACACCGAGGCCACATACTCCCGGTCGAACAGGTTGTTCACCTGCAACCCCAGGCGCACATCCGGCAGCACCTGCCAGCCGATGTTCGCATCGACCACGGTATACCCCGGCGCACGCTGGCTATTGGCTGAGTCGGCATAACGCTCATCCACATACCGCGCGCCGATCCCGGCCTCCACCTGCTGGCCAAAACCCTTGCTCAGCCACAGGTTGGCCGTGCGTCGCGGCACATTGGCCGGCCGGTTGCCGGCACGGTCCTGGGCCACACCATCGACAACCTCGTCGAAATCATCGAACGTGGCCCGCACCAGCGAGGCGTTGGCCGACACCTGCCACTGCTGCCCCCAGGCCAGTTCCAGCGACGCCTCCAGACCATCGGAGGTCTGTTGCCCGGCCTGCTGCGCCTCGTGGGTGATCGGGTCATCCACCAGCAGCTTGTTCTTGACGATATGGAACGCTGCCAGCGTCCACTCGCCACGGCCCTCCCAGAAGCGCTGCTTGAGGCCCAGCTCGGTCTGCTTCGCCTCGGTCAGGTCGTAGTGCATCTGCGTCGGGCTGAGGCTGACCAGGTTGTCCACGCCGTCCTCGCTGGTGGAGTACTGGCCATACAGCGACAGGTTGTCGGTGACCGCCAACACCAGCCCTGCGCGCCAGTTGCCGCCCTGCAGGCTGCGGTCGCTGCGGCTGCCGTCGATGAGGTTGTCGCGGTCGATATGGTTCTGGTCACGGCGCACGCCGGTCACCAGCGACAGGCGCTCGCTGAGCTGCAGGCGGTTCTCGGCGAACAGGGCGAAGGTGTGGGTGGTGGACAGCGTCTGCGGGCGGGTTGGCGAGTCGCTGTGGAACCAGCCCGGGGTTGGCTGCCACGGATCGATGTAGTCGCCACCCACATCGTTGTAAGGGCGGTTGCTGTCGACGTTGAAGCGCACCTTGTTGTACTCGACACCGACCAGCGTCTTGCTGGCCAGCCCGAACAGGCGGTGGTCGAAGGTGAAGGCCTGGCGGTCGCCGAGCTGCTCCTGGTTGTGCTTGATCTCCAGGTAGCTCTGGCGCTCCAGCTGCTGGCGATCGGCATCCCAGCTGTAGTTTTCGGCGTTGCGCCAGTGGCGGCGGCTCTTGATGTAGTAGAGCTGGTTGCTGGCGCTGATGTGGTCGTTGAGCGTCCAGTCGGTGGTGAAGCGGGTCCACTCGTCGTGGTAGCGCTGCACGTCGTTGTGGATGTTGTAGTTCTTCTTGCGCAGGCTGCTGCGGTACTGGCCGTCGATCAGCGGCGTGCCGTAGTAGTTGGCCGGCTGGGCGTCACCGCGTTCGTGAGCCAGGGTGAAACTGAGGTCGTCACTGGCATCGAAGCGCAGTGCGGCACTGAGCGCCAGGCTGCGTGAGTCGGTGCGGTCGACCCAGCCGTTGCCGGCCTGCTGGTTCAGGGTCAGGCGGTAGCTCAGGCGCTCGCTGAGGCTGCCGCCGCTGTCCAGCCCCAACTGCTGGCGGTCCCAGGAACCGTAGCCCAGGCGCAGGCGGTTGTGGATGTCGCCAACGAACGGTTTCTTCGGGATCACGTTGATCACTGCGCCTGTGGCGCCTTCGCCATACAGAACCGAAGCAGGGCCGCGGATTACGTCGATCTGTTCGACCATCCACGGGTCGACCGGGAACGTCTGGGTGCCGGCCCCGGTGTACAGGCGCGCGCCGTCGAACAGGGTCATCACCGAACCGTGGCCAGTGAAGCCGCGTGCCGACAGGCCAGTGCCGCCATCGCCCGGGTTGCCGATGAAGCTGATGCCGGGTGAGCGAGTCACGGCGTCCTGCACGGTGAGGTTATTGCGTTGCTCGATCTGTTCGGCAGTGATGCTGCTGGTGCTGGCCGGGGTTTCCAAGGCGCTGAGATGCAGCCGTGAACCGGCCTCGGTCGGCGTGGCCAGGTCGACATGCTGTGGGTCACGGGTATCGGTGATGGCCGTGGAGGGGAGGTTCAGTACAGGTTCGTCGGCCAGGGCTGGCAGGGTAACGGCCAGGCAGGCCGCCAGAGGGTGAAGCTTGATGAATCGGGACATGTCGTTCCACTGCTGCAGGAATGAATGGATCCCGGTGGAAAACACGCAAAGGCACACCACGCATGCAGGCGCACACGCGGATACCGGCCTGCGCCCGCCCACCGCGGGTTGCCAAGTGACGCTTCAGGCCGGTCTCCGGGCTTGCGAGGGTCGTGAGGCCTTCACCTTCCCATGCTGGCGCACAGTGGTGTGTCGAAGGCATCGCTCGCTTACCGTTGCGGGGGCAGCGCCGGACTTGTCGTGGACCACGACGCACCGGCTTCCCGTTTCACCCTGCGCTCGGCGGCGCAGGACACCTGAAACTGGCGCGCATCTGACCATCGAATGGCCAGCACGTCAAATGCGCGTGCTAGCGCCCGCGGCGGCGCGACACCCGTGCCTCGATGTTCTTGCGCCCGATCAGCAGTGCTGGCTTCTCCACCACCGGCTCATCGGCCAGCCACTTGTACATCACCAGGCAGTCGACCAGCCCCAGGCGGGCATGGCGATAGGCTTTGGGCAGGCGGCCAACGGTCTCGAAGCCCAGCTTGGTCCACAGCGCCACAGCCACTTCGTTGCTCGCCACCACCGAATTGAACTGCAACGCCAGGAAGCCCTCCTGGCGCGCCAGCTTCTGCGAGTGCTCGCACATCAGTCGGGCCACGCCACGGCCGCGGGCGCCCTCGCAGACCATGTAGCCGCAGTTGCCGACATGCGCGCCAGGCCCTGCGGCATTGGCCTTGAGGTAGTAGGAGCCGAGCAGTTCGCCATCCTCTTCGGCCACCCGTGTGCGCAGCGGCAGTTGCAGCCACAGCTGGCGTGCCTGCTCGATGGTCAGTGTGGGGTCGAAGGCGTAGGTCTCGCGGGCCTGGACGATGGCCTGGAAAGTCGGCCAGAAACGCTCGAAGTCGTCGGGCGTCATGGGGCGGATGTGAATCATGGCGGTTCCTGCAATGGCTAGGCCGCCAAGTCTGGGTGGCGCGGCGCCGTCGCGCAAGGGCGGCGACGCCGGTTGGCTTCAGCCGTTGGCCTTGCCCACTGCGTCCATGGCGCGCGCCGAGTAGACCAGCGCGGCCCCGGCATTCATCGCCACGGCCACACCCAGGGCCTCGGCGATTTCCTCGCGGGTGGCGCCGTGCTTGACGGCTTGTTGCGAGTGCACGGCGATGCAGCCGTCGCAACGGGTTGTGACGGCCACGGCCAGGGAGATCAGTTCGCGGGTCTTGGCGTCCAGGTGGTTGGTCTTGGCACCTGCACCGCTGGCGGTCATGTAGCCGGCGACGGTGTCGGGGGACAACTGCTTGAGATCGCCGATGCCGGCCATCAACTGCTTACGGTAGGCGTCCCAGTCCATCATGCTCATCGTCTTCACCTTGGCAAGGTTGCGGGAGGAGCTTTCAGGCTAGTCGAATTTGCGCCTGTCGCCGGTTGCCGGCGACAGGTTGCGCGAAGGGCCTCAGATGTAGACGAACACCAGTACCAGGGCGGCGACCACCAGCCACTTTTCCAGGTAGTAGCGCATGCGGTTGCGCTTCTTCAGCGCCTTGCCACGCTCGCGGATCTTGTAGATGCGGGTGAACAGGCGGTTGATGCCGCCGGTCTTGTCGCCCGCGTCGTTGGGCGCTGCGGCGGCGGCCATGACGTTGCGGCTGAACCAGCGGTTGAACGCGGTGGCCCAGCGGTACTTCAACGGGCGCTCGATATCGCAGAACAGGATGATGCGGTTGTGCTCGGTGGTGTTGGCGGCGTAGTGGATGTAGGTCTCGTCGAAGACCACGCCCTCGCCATCGCGCCAGGAGTACTTCTCGCCGTCCACATCGATGTAGCAACCGTCATCGTTCGGCGTGTCCAGGCCAAGGTGGAAGCGGTACGACCCTGCATACGGATCACGGTGACGGACCAGCTTGGCCCCCGGTGGCAGGGTGGCGAACATCGCCGCCTTGACCGTGCCGATGCCTTGCAGCAGCTCGGTGGTGCGCGGGCACAGGGTCATCGCCGACGGGTGGCTTTCGCCGTACCACTTCAGGTAGAAGCGCTTCCAGCCGGTCTTGAAGAACGAATTGAAACCGACGTCGTCATAATTATCGGACTTCTTGATCTCACCCACGTGCAGCAGCTGCTGGGCTTCGGCACGGATCTCCTGCCAGTTGTCCTTGAGCGGCTGCAGCTCGGGGAAGGCTTCCACCGGCAAGTAAGGCTTGGCCGGGTGCTTGGAGAACAGGTACAGGAAGCTGTTGACCGGGGCCAGGAAGCTGGAGTGGTCGCCCAGCTGACGGGTCAGCTTGTGGCGCACCCGACCGCGCAGGTGAACATAGGCGATCGAGAGGACGAAGATCAGTACGAGTGCAATTTTCATGGACGGTTACTTGTCGAAAAATGGCCATGCGCCATGGCATAAGCTCGCCAGCATAAACAATCATGGGGGCAGTTTGTACTTATTGTTACGTTGATGCGGGTCGACATTGGTGTAAGGCGTGTGGGTGTGCGCAAACGTTTCACGTGATGGAGTTCACATGGTTCAGGACATTCGCCCGAGTGGCACCCCCTTCAAAAGGTTGTTCTTCGCCTTGCCTGTCAGCGATGCCCAACGCCGTGGGATAAGCCAGTGGCGACGCGGCCTGGGCCTGCGCAGCGGCAAGCCGGTGCCGAACGAAAACTTCCACCTGACCTTGCTGTTTCTGGGTGATGTGGATGCGGCCCGGGTGCCTGCAGTGTGCGCGGCCGTGGACAACCTGGCGCGGCCGGGCGCGCCGTTGCGTTTGCTGCTGGATCAGCTGAAAACCTGGCCGCGGGCCAATGTGCTGGTGCTGGAACCACAGGAAACGCCGGCTGCCTTGCGCCAGTTGGTCTATGGCCTGCAGCAGGCGCTGTTGCCGCTGGGGTTCGAGGAGCAGGCCCGTGAATACCGCCCGCACCTCACCTTGTCACGGGACTTTCACGGCCAGGCCCCGGAGGCGGCCGTGGCGCCTGATTTCCATTTCAGCGCCAGGCACTTCACCCTGTACGAGTCGCGCAAAGGCCGTTACTGGCCGCTGGCGCAGTGGCCTTTGGCAGGCTGACTGCCACAGGCACCCTTGGCCCCGAAACAAACAGTAGCAGGCCACTGGCACTTACCTGTTCGTGCTCTGCGGGGCGCATGCTGGCGAATGCCTGGTTGTTGGGCGCAGCAGCGCGGACAAACCCAGCAGCAGCAAGGTACCAATGACCATGATTCCCCAAGCCCAGTGCAAGGAACTGAGGTTGTCGCGCACTACACCGGCCATCAGCGGTACGGTGGCGGCAATCAGGTAGCCACCCCCTTGTACGAATGCCAGGAGTGAACCGGCTTGCGCTGGTGAGTCGGCGTGGTCGAGGGTGACGATGAGCGAAAGGGGGAAAAGTGCACCGATGCCCAGCCCCAGGCACAAAGTGGCCACTATCGCGAGCTGCAGCGGAGCGGTCATCAAGCATGCCAAGCCCGCAAGTAGCAGGATTATCACCACCGTCAGCGGCTGCCTGCGGTCGGGGTAGCGTTGAATGAGGGCTGATACCAGCAGGCCGGCGATGACTTCCGTGATGGTAAGTGCCCCCAACAGGTAGCCGGCATCGGCGGCAGCCCAACCCAACTCGACATAGAACGGCGCAAGCCAGGCAAGCACCAGCGTGTAGGCCCCGGTGCCTAGACCGAAGAACAACAACAGCAACCAGGCTCGCCCGTTTCTGTATGGCAAACGGGCATCGCTGCGGCTGACGGGGTGGCGACCGACGGCGAACAACCAGGCGAACAATCCGAGCAATGCCGGCAAAGCCGCCACCCCCAAGGTCAGTTGCCAACCCATCAGGGCCGCGCCAGGGGCCGCAAAGGCGGCAGCCAGAGCTGCGCCGCCCATGATGCCCGTGGTGAACAACCCCATCAGCATGCCCGTGCTATCGGGGTGACTGCGCTTGATGAACGCGGGCATCAATGCCTGGATCACTGCAATGCCGACACCTCCCAGGGCCGCTGTGGCGATCAGCGCCGAACCCGATGTTACATAGGCCCTCGCGGCGCAACTAATGGCAATCAGCGTGATACCCAACGCCACCCCGTTGACTTCGCCGACAAGGCGCAGCAGCCATGGGCCGGAGAGCGCAAACAGGCCCATCATCATTACCGGCAGGGTGGTCAGCAGGCCGCCTTCGGCGTTGCTCAGGCCCAATTCATGTTGCAGTGTTCCCAGCAATGGGCCGATGGCGGCCATGATGGGGCGCAGGTTCAATCCGATCAGGACGGCCAACACGCCGACGCATGCTTTGCTTGGCAGATTACGCATCGTGAGGTCGCTCCTGCAGGAAGGCACCTATCGCCTGGTTGAAGGCGTGGGCGTGGGGGATGTTGAACACATGGCCGTCGCCCGCCAGGGTTACCTGTCGGGCGTGAGCGATACGAAGGCTGATTTCCTCGGCTTCCGAGCGTGGGCTTATGCAGTCTCGTTCGGCTGCGAGTACCAGCGTCGCGGCTTGGATAAGCGGCAACTGGTTGCTGACGTCGAAGTGCTTCATGCCATTGCACCAGCGGATCTGGTCTTGCGCGGACAATTGAGCGGCTTGGGCGTGCCAAGCCTGGTAAAGCCGCTGGCCGCGGGCAGAGTCTGCGAAATCAGCACCGACCAACGCCTGCCAGGTTGACTTGAATCGCTTCAGGCATCCATCCGTCTGTTGCAGGCCTGCGGCCCAGTCATCGAGCATGCCCTGCCGATGTGCAGTGTTCATGTTGACGAACGTACCGGCGACGACCAGCTTCTGCACCGCTTGCGGAGCATGGCAGGCCATTTCGAGTGCCACCATCCCGCCCAGTGACAGGCCGATCAGGTGTGTGCTGTCGAGCCCCAAGTGATCGAGCAGTGCCAGCATTTCCAGTGCCTGGGTATGGGCTGTGATACCTTCGGGCGCTTCACTGGACGCGCCGTGGCCCAGTAGGTCGGATACGATGACGCGATGGCCGAGGCCAAGCAGCGCGCCAACTTGAGGTATCCAGGCCCGCCCGCTGTTGCCGAGGCCATGCAATAGCAAAACAGGGCTGCCGGCGCCTGCGTCGTAATAGTAATGTCGATGCTGTCCGTGTGTGAAAAATGCCATGTGTATCTCCTGATCCTTCAGCCACATGCCCGTCAAGATAGCTTAACGTTAAGATAGTTTAAAGGCGTCAAGGTTCAGGAATGTGTACGGGTTAACGTTGATAATTTGCACGATCGAGGGAAGCGATGAATGACCATGTGGATTTCGTGGTGGCACAATGGGCTCAGGCGATGCCCTCAGTGGATGTCACCTCCATGGAGGTATTCGGGCGTATGGTGCGCATTCAGAAACACCTGGAACGCATGCGTGCCGAAGCGCTGGCACAGTACGGATTCAAGGAAGGTGAGTTCGATGTGCTGGCAACGCTGCGTCGATCAGGGGCGCCGTACCGCTTGACGCCAACTGAACTGTATCGTTCGTTGCTCATCACGTCGGGGGCCATGACCAACCGGCTGGCTCGGCTGGAAAGCGCCGGGATGGTCGAGCGTGTTGCCGACAGCCACGACAAGCGCAGTTACCAGGTTGCACTGACCGCCGGGGGGAGGGCATTGATCGAGAGGGCCGTCCTTACACATACCGAGATTCAAGAGTTGGTGTTGGCCCCATTGGATGCACAGCAGCGAGCAGTTTTTGCACAACTGCTGAAGCAGTTACTCGCGCATCTGCCCGGCGAGGGGGCACCGGCACCCTGAACTGGAATATTCAGGAGGAATTTCCATGCTTCACAGCAACTACCTCAAGCAGTTGGACCTGCAGGACATCGTGGTGTTTCTCAACTTGCTGGAGCTGCGCAGCGCCAAGCGCACTGCCGAGCTGATGAGTGTCAGCCAGCCCACGGTCAGTTATTGCCTCAAGCGACTGCGCGGGTGCTTTGACGACACGTTGTTTTCTTCTTCCCAGGGCGTGCTTCAGCCGACCACCAAGGCTGAGAAGATCGCGCCCTATCTGCGGGTGGTGGTCGAATCCGTAAACCGCTGCGCAGAAGACGACAGCACGGTGTCGCTGCAAGCCGTGCGTAAAATCTGGAGGCTTTGTGCCCCGGAATATTTTGAGCTGTCATTCCTGCCCCAGGCCCTGGCGGTGCTGTCTCGCACCCATGGCAACACGTCGCTGCATTTGGATCGCCTGAGCCGTGACCTCCCGGTGGACCGGCTGATTTCGGGTGAAATTGATATTGCCATCGGTTTTGGACCCGGCTATCACCAGATGCACCCCGAGCTGCAATGGCAGGCGGTGATCAACGATGATTTCGTATGCCTGACCAGCCTGGACGCGCTGGCGAACGACGGTGCAATGAGCCTGGATGAGTTTTGTGCCTCGCCCCATGTATTCCCCACGCCATGGATCTCGGAAAAGAACATGGTCGACAGCTGGCTAGACAAAGTGGGGCGCTCGCGCAATGTGCTGGTGCGCGCCAACGGCTACCAGGCCTGCGTGAACATCGTCGCCGCGGTGCCTGCCACCGTTGCGTTGCCTGCGCGGTTGTTACCGCTGTTGCGGATCCCCGCGCAAGTGAAAGTCTGCCAACCGCCGCTCGGGTTTCCCAGTTTCACCTTGGACATGATCTGGGCGCGCGATCGCAGCGACAGCAAAGATCTTTCCAGCTTGCGCACGTTGATTGAGCAAGTCGCCGAGGCGTTGCTGACGGATGGATGAAACGGATTTTTAATTTTTTACAACGCATTTAGATTTCTTAAAACCAGCCACGTACTCATTTCACTTACTGTGTGGTCATCGGGTAGCGGACGTTTCTACCTGAATCCACACTTCACGGAGGAATGAGTAATGCTGGCGCACGTTCAACCCCTGGTACCCCCTTATTTTCGGCAGCCGACGCCTTGCTACGGCTTCGAATGTGTAATCGCTGTCGATCGTGACAGCCGCGTTTGCGATGCGATCAGCGGTGCAGCACTGTACGAAGACCTGGCCCATAGCGGTGCGGTCATTTACCGTGATTTTGCAGATAGTCTTACTGACTTCAATGAATTCGTCAGTGCACATTCATCACGCGTCACCTTTGACCCTGCACGCAAGGCGGCCACGTCGAATACTGCAGAAATCGAAGCGGGCGTGCACGAAATGGGCCTGCACCGCGAAAACGGCAACCTGCCGTTCAATCCTGACTTGCAGTGGTTCTATTGCCTGGAAGCGGCTTCTGTCGGATCGCAAACAACGCTCTGCGATGGCCAACGCGTGCTGTTCGACTTGTCGGCGAAAACCCGAAAGTTATTTGAGCAGCGCGAGATTCGATACAGCCGGCGTATTCCGTGGCAAAACGTGAAACGCTTCCTCAGCATTGAACTGCAATTGCCGTTGGAGGCGATAACGGACGAGCATCTGCAGCAAGTCAATGAGCAGGTAGCCGGGCAAACTTATCGTCGCATCGACCAAAATCTCATCGCCTCGGAACTGATTATTTCAGCCGTGGAAACAAGTTGCTTCAGCGGCCGCAAAGCGTTCTGCAATTCGATGCTTGGCCCCAGTGTCAACTACGAACCGCCACGTATAACGTGGGCGGATGGGGAGGATATCTCGCTTGATATATGGGATGAAATCAAGGAGGTGACGGAGCGCAATACCTACAGCCATTTCTGGCAGAAGGGCGACATCATCGTCATCGATAACACGCGTGTCATGCACGGCCGCCGCCGGCTGGATGATACTTCGCGTCGCATTTTCGGCGCCCAGAGCTATCGCGTTGGAGGTACCGGCCAATGATCAGCAAGAAAATGCAGGATTACCTGGCAGGAACGCCCGACCGCGTCGTCATCCGTGAAATGGGAGGGCGAGACTATACCTTGCACGAACTGCGGCGTGATGTGGTGCGCCTGGCGAATGCCCTTGAAGGCCGTGTGGGCCGCTGCGAACGCAAGGTGTTCGGTATTGCCATGCGCTCTTGTTACGAATGGGTCTACACGTTGTTGGCGATTCAAAAAATCGGTGCCGTACTGTTGCCCGTGCCAATCGAGTTTTCCGATGATCAGATCGGCAGCCTGCTGGGCAAGGCTGCAGCGGTACTGGTCAGCGATGAGAAAACCGCTGGCCGCCTGCACGGCATTCTGCCGGACAAGCCCTGCTTCATTCCAGGCCAACTGATGGCCCAGGCTATCGGCGATGAGTGGCGCAACGAAGACGAATTGATGCCGGACGGCATCGTATCGATCATTCATACCTCAGGTACCACCTCCAAACCCAAGGGGGTGATGATTCGCGACGAAGCGGTCGGCCTGTTGGTGGACAACGTGATGAAGCGCTTGCCACAGCAACCGTTGCACTACTTCTCCATCGTGCCCATGAGTTTGTTGATCGAACAGGTGCTCGGCGTGTTCATCCCGATTCTGTCGGGGGGCACCCTTTCCTTGATGCCCGAGGGCGTGCCCGAGTATGGCGCGGCAAGTGGCAACGCTGCGCAATACCTGGAACTCATTGCCCCCAACCAGCCGAACTTCCTGTACCTGCCGCCCAAGTTGCTGGAGGAGGCCAACATGCTGCTTGAGCACTGCTCGGTGCAGCAACTGTTCGGTTCGCAGCGCCCGCATATCATCACTGGCGGCGCGAAGATCCCGGTCATCGTCCTGGAGGCACTGGAAGCCCGTGGTGTGCAGGTGTTCGAGGCCTATGGCCTGAGCGAGAACTCGTCGATCATTTCGCTGAACTCACCCGCCGAGCGGCGAATCGGCTCTGCCGGCAAGCTCCTCGACGGCATCGAGCCCAAGCTGGTTGATGGCGAGCTGCTGGTCCGCACGCCAACCCTGTGCGCGGGGTATTACAACGCTGACGATACTGCTTGCGATCTGTCCGACGGCTATTTGCATACCGGTGATATCGCCGAGTTCCGCGACGGCTTCCTCTATATCACCGGGCGCAAGAAGCACGTGATCATCCTCTCCACGGCGCGCAACATTTCGCCCGAGTGGGTGGAGAACGTTTACAAGGAAAGCCCCCTGGTGGACGACATGATCGTCATGGGAGAGGGCAAGGACGAGCCCTGCGCCATCGTGCTCAGCACCGCTGGCACTGAGTGCGTGCGTGACGAGATGCAACGTCTGGAGCACCGCCTCGCCGATTTTGCCAGGGTTCGGCAGATTCGCGTCATCGAAGATATCGCCCTGTTCCGCGAGCAGTTCTACACCGTTACCGGGCGCCCGCGACGTGCGGAAATCGAAGCGCGCTTCATTGATCAGATGTACGCCTGAGGAGGAGGGACCCCCATGTACATCGTGCGTAATTTCTATAAGGGGCGGCCCGGCTACCGGTGCCTGCAAGAGGCGGTGCGTGCGCATTACCTGAAGCACTATGACGCCACTCCAGAGCCGCAGCCCGATCTGTTCGTCTGCCTGACAGATGCCAATGGCGGAGCCCCGGGCTATGCCTGCGCCGGTATCAGCTATGGCGATTCCGGCAAGCTGTTCAGCGAATACTACCTGGATGAAGGCCTGGATGAACGTTATGGCGTGGATCGCGGGCGCATCGCCGAAGTCGGTGCCTTTGCGTCATTCCGAAGCGGCAGCGGGGCAGGCAAGTACCTGCTCAATAATGTGATCAGCATGCTGGCACTGCGCAACTTTGGCCTGGTTGTACTGACCGCGACCGAACAGGTGCGCCAGCTGCTGTCGCCAATTGTCGACAACCTCGACGACCTGGGAAGTGCGGACAAAGGGCGAGTCAAAGAGCCTGCCATCAACTGGGGGACCTATTACGAGCAACAGCCACGGGTTGTGGTGTCCCGTTTGTCACCCCCCAGCATCTGGACCCGCGCACCTGCACCTGAACTTGGCCTCGCCCAGTCACATTTCACCCGCCAGGCATCAGCCTGACCATGACACGCGCTGGGCATCACCTTGCCCGGCGCGCTGGAGGTAAACATGACCGTGACCAAGCGTTACGAGAATTTCATCGTCTTTCTGGCGCCCCTGATCAACAGCGTGGGCGGTATCGCCATCGACCTGTATGCGCCCAGCATTCCCTCCATCGGCCGGGAGTTGTCGGCCAGCCCTGCCCTGATGCAGAACACCATTACCATCACGCTATTGTTCTATGCGATCGGCCAGCTGTTCTTCGGCGTCATGGCCGATGCCCGTGGGCGCAGGCCTGCGGTGCATTTGGGGCTACTGGTGTTTCTTGCCGGCAGCGTGCTTGCCACGGTTGCCACTTCCATAGAAATGCTGCTGCTGGCCCGGGCACTGCAAGGTTTCGCTATCGGCGCTTGCCAAGTGGTTGCACGTGCCTTGCTGGTGGACATCGTCAAAGGGCCACGTTTCTATGTGGCAATCATTTACCTCAGCCTGGCTTTCGGCCTGGGGCCCGTCATCGCACCCTATGTGGGCGGCATGATCGAAGTGCATCTGGGCTGGCGTTACAACTTCGTCCTGTATGCAGTGTACGCAGTGATCGTGCTGGCCTTTGTGCTGGCCGGGCTCAAGGAGTCGTTGCCACGCACCGGGCGGCGCAGCCCCTTGCAGACCATTGCTGGCTACCGCTGCATCTTGGCTGACAGCCGTTTTCTTTCCTCGGTGACCGTGCTTGGCTCCAGTTTCTCGGCGTTCCTGTTGTGGAATGTGTTCGGGCCGTATGTTGTCCAGGAGCGGTTGGGGCATAGCGCACAATATTTCGGTACGACGGCGCTCGCCGTGGGTAGCTGCTACCTGGTCGGTACTTTGCTGAACCGGGCGTTGATCCGGCGCGTCAATCCGCAGGTCTTGATGTGGACGGGTATGTCGCTGTTCTTGCTAGGGGTAGCAGTGATCGCTGCCATGCCGAGTGGTCTGAGCCTGGCGAGTATCCTGAGTGGCATCATGTTGGTCGCGTTCGGTCAGGGTTTCATCTTCTCCAATGCCATGGCCCGTTCCATGTCCCTGTTCCCTGATCGAGCAGGTGTTGCGGCTAGCTTGCAAGGTTGCTTGATGTTGATAATCGGCTCGCTGGCCTCAGGCATCGTCAGCACCTTGCCGCTAACGTCGAATCTCGCTATCGCCGGTGTGTTCCTGGTGCTGTGGCTAGTTTCGCTGTCGGGCATGCTGAGTGTGCGGGTACAGCAGCAGGCTACGGCGGCCTGAGCCACAGACGGTCATGCAGATCAGCCCTTGGGACTGCGTCGCGTCCTTGGTTTTTCGGGGCAGATCTGTATGGCCATCCCCCACCCATTGATCTGCGGGGCGATAAAAATCCTGTGTCAAACAGGCAGGCTTTGGTAGGGCAGTTCATCCCCAGGGCTGCGGGCAAACTGGCGCTTGTACTCGCGGCTGAATTGCGAGGTGCTCTGATACCCCACCCGGTGCGCCGCCTGCGCCACACCCAGCCCTTCGCCGATCAGCATCTGCTGCGCCTTGAGCAGGCGCAGGCGCTTGAGGTACTGCATCGGCGCCATGTCGGTGCAGCGTTTGAAGTGCTCGTGGAAGGTCGACACGCTCATGTTGGCGCAGGCGGCCAGTGCCTCGACACTCAGCGGCTCGCTGTAATGCGCGCGCAAGTGCATGAGGGCCGCACCGATGCGGGCGAAATGCCCTTGCTGCTCGACCAGCGCCCGCAGCACCCCCGCCTGCGGGCCGCGCAGTGCGGTATACAGCACTTCGCGAATGCGCGCCGGGCCCAGCACCTTGGCGTCCAGCGGGTCCTGCAGGCACTGCAGCAGGCGTTCCACGCAATCACGCATTGGCGCATCGAGCGCCGCCGAGGTCATCGACTGTGGCGTCTGCGCCTGTACCGCAGGATCCGGTGCCAAGTCCATGCTCTGCACCAGCTCGCCCAGCACACCGCGGTCGATGTCCACCGCCACGCCCAGCAGCGGCTCGTCGGGGGTGGCAAAGGTCTCGCACATGAACGGCACCGACAGCGCCTGCACCAGGTAGTGCCCGGCACCGTACTCCAGGGTGCGCGGCCCAAGGCGCGCCAGTTTGCTGCCCTGGGCCAGGATCATCAGGCTCGGCTCGTAGATCTGCGGGCTGCTGGCCACGTAATGGTCCCAGCTCAGTACTTGCACCTGGGGCAGGTGCGTGGGCACGAAGCCCGGGCCGGTGGCCAGGCTGCGGATCAGCGAACACAGGGGGGCGTTGGCGTCGACGTGGCGGGTCAGTTGCATGATGAACCAGGGCAGAGAATCAGACAGTCTCATCATCGCAGATTGGCTGGCCAGCGCCAGATGGCCATTGGCAGGTTCGGAGGATCAGGCATGGATGCCGGAGAATCAGCCGTGGGCGGGGAGGGCGCCGGCGCGCAGAATGCTCGGCCTGAATCGTTTCACTTCCCTGTGAGGTCCTGCATGTATACCGCCATCGGCTACGCCGCCCAGACCCCGACCAGCCCCTTGGCCCCCATGACGTTCCAGCGCCGTGCACCGCGCGCGGACGATGTCGCCATCGAGATCCTCTATTGCGGTGTGTGCCACTCCGACATCCACCAGGCGCGCAACGAGTGGGGTATCGCCGTGTACCCGCTGATGCCTGGCCACGAGATCATCGGCCGCGTTACTGCGGTGGGTGACAAGGTCACTTCGCACAAGGTTGGCGACCTGGTCGGTGTCGGCTGCATGGTCGACTCCTGCCGCCATTGCGAAGCCTGCGCCAAAGACCTGGAGCAATACTGCCTGGAAGGCCCGACCATGACCTACGCCACCCCGGACCGGGTCGACGGCAGCAACACCATGGGCGGTTACTCCAGCAGCATCGTCGTCAGCGAGCACTTCGTTGTACGCATCCCGGCTGGCATGGACCTGCCCAGCGCGGCACCGATCCTCTGCGCAGGCATCACCACCTACTCGCCGCTCAAGCACCACGGCGTCGGCCCCGGCCACAAGGTCGGCATCCTCGGCATGGGTGGCCTGGGCCACATGGGCATCAAGCTGGCCAAGGCGCTGGGCGCCGAAGTGACCCTGTTCACCCGCTCCCCGGCCAAGGCCGAAGAAGCCCGCCGCCAGGGCGCCGACCACGTGATCGTGTCCACCGATGCCGAGCAGATGCAAGCCGCCGCTGGCCGTTTCGACTTCCTGCTCGATACCATCCCGGTGCAGCACGACCTCAACCCGTATCTGGAAACCCTGAAGTTTGATGGCGTGCACATCCTGGTCGGCCTGATCGAGCCGATCGACCCGGCCGTGCATGCGGCCAACCTGGTGCTCAAGCGTCGGGTGCTGGCCGGCTCGTTGATTGGCGGTATCGCCGAAACCCAGGAAGTGCTGGATTTTTGTGCCGCGCATGACATCCGTTGCGATATCGAGATGCTCGACATCCGCAACATCAACCAAGCCTATGAGCGCATGATCGCCGGCGATGTGAAGTACCGCTTCGTGATCGACATGGCGACCCTGCAGGGCTGAGCCCTGCCTGTACCGGCCCTCGCGCCGGTACAGGCCCTAGCACGCCAGTGCGCTTTGCCAGTCCTTCCATAACAGCGCCTGCCGTACTTCGTCAGCCTCGGCATGCGCCCGCAAGCACGCGTAGGCCTTGCCCAGCATGCAGCTGTCATGGAGCTGGCAGCCATCGACCATCAGTGGCTGTTCGCTGCCCGTGGCGATCTCGCCGATGACCTCAAGTTGTTCGTTCAGCACCAGGTGAGGGCTGTTTTGCTCGCCAACCATGATCAGCCGGCCATCGGGCGAGACGGCGCCTTGCGCCATCGACAGCCCCAAGTCGATGTCGTCCGGGTCCATGCCCGTTGCCAGTGCCTCGACAATTTGCACCTGACGCGGCAACAGGCGTGTGGTGCCCTCGCTGGCGAGCAGGAAGATGCCCTCGGCGCTGACCAGCAACACCCGTTGCCCATCAGGGAACGGTACCAGCGTGGTCGGCGTCGGCGGCAGGTCGAAAGGTTCGAACGGGTAACCCCTGGGCAGGTTTTCCAGCCCGGTCGGCCAGGCCAGCCGGGTCACCTGCGGGCCGTCCCAGCCATCGGTGATGCGCACGCCCTCGGCGTTGGCCAAGGCAAAGTAACGGCGCTGCGGGCAGCGGCCGAAGTGCGTGAGGCCGATGACGGGAACCACCCCCTGACGGTCGATACGCAGCACCTGGCCTTTTTCGCCGGGCATGCCGAAGCGCGCCAGCAGGCTGCCGTCGTCCAGCAGCAGCACGCTGCTGAGGCATTGTTCGGGGGACTGCTTGTCCATGGGCGGACCGTGCTCCTTGTTCCGCTTTGCCATTCACATGTAGCGCGCATGGTACTCGCAATGCCGCCATGGTTGTGAGGCTCCGGTGTGACGCGTACCATGCAGGCCATCCATCCAATAACAAACCCGTGCCTCAGCGCGGCCGATACTTGGCCCCTGACGCGCGTCCTTTCGCCATGCCTGCGGAGAACAGATTCCTACCCATGAACGGACCTATCCCCACCAACCTGCCCCCGACCGCGGGTGGCGGCAGTTGGCTGAGCGTGATCGCCCTGGCCCTGGCGGCGTTCATCTTCAACACCACCGAGTTTGTCCCGGTGGCGCTGCTCAGTGACATCGGCAGCAGCTTCGACATGACCACCGCGCAGGTCGGCCTGATGCTGACCATCTATGCCTGGGTAGTGGCGCTGGCTTCTTTACCGATGATGCTGGTCACCCGCAACGTCGAGCGCCGGCGCCTGCTGCTGTTCGTGTTCCTGGTGTTCATCCTCAGCCACCTGCTGTCGTGGTTGTCGCAGAGCTTTGCCATGCTGCTGGTCAGCCGCATCGGCATCGCCCTGGCCCATGCAGTGTTCTGGGCCATCACCGCGTCGCTGGCCGTGCGTGTGGCGCCGCCGGGCCAACAGGCCAAGGCGCTGGGCTTGCTGGCGACGGGCACGACCCTGGCGATGGTGCTGGGCATTCCACTGGGGCGCGTGGTGGGCGAAGCGCTGGGCTGGCGCATCACCTTCCTCAGCATTGCCGGTGTAGCGCTGGTGACCATGCTGTGCCTGATGAAGTCGCTGCCGTTGCTGCCTAGCCAGAACTCCGGCTCGCTGCGTAGCTTGCCGGTCCTGTTCAAACGCCCGGCGCTGGTGATTACCTACCTGCTGGTGACCTTGGTGATCACCGCGCAATTCACCGCCTACAGCTACATCGAGCCCTTTGCCCTGCACGTGGCGCAGATCGGTGGCGAGCGCACCACGGTGTTGCTGTTGTTGTTCGGTGGCGCTGGTGTGGTCGGCTCGGTGCTGTTCAGCCGTTACAGCGATCGCTTCCCGCATGGCTTCCTGGTGGGGTCGATCGGCGTGCTGGCGGCTTGCTTGCTGTTGCTGCTGCCGCTGTCCGGCAATTTCTATGTGTTTGCGGTGTTGAGCATGTTCTGGGGCGTGGCGATTCTCAGTTTCAGCCTGTCGCTGCAGTCCAAGACACTCAAGCTGGCGTCCGATGCCACCGATGTGGCCATGGCGCTGTTCTCCGGTATCTACAACATCGGCATCGGTGGCGGGGCGTTGCTGGGCAGTATCGTCAGCAGCCAGATGGGCGTGGCCGACATCGGCATGGTCGGTGGCAGCGTGGCGGTGGCCGGTTTGCTGTTGGCGGTGGCCAGTACCCGGCGGTTCCGCGAGGCGTTGAGCCACTGATTACCTGCGACGGCCTCTTCGCGGGTAAACCCGCTCCCACAGGTACTGCATAGTCTTCAAAATCAATGCGTTGCCTGTGGGAGCGGGTTCACCCGCGAAGAGGCCAGTAAAGGAAACCTCAATAATCAGCTCAACACCGCAGCCCAAGCCGATACCAGCAGCAACCCGGCCAAGCCCCGGTTGAACCACAGCAACCGCCCCGGCGCCTGCAACCAGCGCGCACTGCCCACACCCAGCACCGCCCACGCCGCCATGCACGGCAGCGCAATCAGCAGGAACACCAATGCCAATTGCCACACCGGCAATGACGGCGCCGCAAACACCCCGATCACTGCCACGGCCATCATCCACACCTTCGGGTTCACCACCTGCAGCGATGCCGCGCTCAAGGGCCCGAAAGTTTTGCCCGCCGACGTATCCAGCGGTTCACCTGCGCTGCGCAGCATGCGCAAGGCCAGCCAGCTCAGCCAGATCACGCCAGCCCAGCTCATCGCTTGCTGAGCCAGTGGGTGGCGAATCAGTAATTCGCCCAGGCCCAAGCCCACCAGCAGCACCACCGCCGCAGCCGCGCCGCAGGCCGCGAGTATCGGTACCAGGCTGGCGCGCATGCCTTCACGGGCGCCGTGGGCAAGCATCAGCAGATTGGTCGGCCCCGGGCTGATGCTGGCCACCAGGGCGAAGAGGATGAAGGGCAACAACGATTGCGACATGGTAAATGGCTCCGATTGATCAGAGCCCGATGCTCGCAGCTGACCTCGGATCAGTCTGGAAGGTTTGAGCAGCGGCGACGGTAGTCGGCCGGGGTCAGCTGGTAAGCGCGCCGGAACCAGCGCCCCAAATGGCTCTGATCGGCAAAGCCCAGGATCATGGCCACTTCTGCGGGTGTCTGGCCCTGAGCGAGCAGGCGCCGGGCGCGGGCCAGGCGCAGCTGGATCAGGTAGGCATGGGGTGCCAGGCCAAAGGCGGCCTTGAAGGCCCGGGTCAGGCGGAAGCGGTCGACCCCGCAAGCCTGTGCCAGTTGCTCCAGGCCGATGTCCTGGTCGAGGTGGGCATGCAGGTAGTCGCGTGCCCGTTGCGCAGTCAGCGGCAGGCGCGGGTCGGGGTTCAGGCGCTTGCGCCAGTGCAGGTGGCGGGTCAGGCAACTGAGCAGGTCATCGGTGGCGGTTTGCCGCACGATGCGCAGCTCCGGGCCATGCACGGCCTGGAATGCCCGGGCGACAGCACCGGCCAGGCGTGCGTCATGGCACAACGGCTCGGCAATGCTGGGCAGGCTATCGCTCGGTGCCTGTTCGAACAACGTGCGCAACTCGGCCTCCAGCCAGTGTGGCTGCAGGTACAACGTCGAGTAGGTAAAGCCTTCTGCGGTGGGCGCCTGGCCATTGTGGATATCGCCAGGCTCAAGCAGGAACACGTGCCCTGGCGTGCTGTTGTGGCGCACCTTCCGGCAATCGAATTGCTGCACGCCCTGCTCGGTGAAACCGACCAGGAAGCTGTCATGCCAGTGTGGGTCATAGGCGTGGCCGACAAAATGCGCGCGGACCGACTCGATGCCGGTGTCGGCGTCTTGCTTGAGGTCGATCCAGTTGCTCATGGCGGGGTCGCGTGGAAGATTGGCCTGCCACATTAGCCCGAAAACCAGGCGCTGTTTAGAACGATTGTGCAACCAGGCATTCCGATATCATGCATGTTCCATTATTTAAGGAGCGGCATCGGGCGCAGCTGGAGTAGCAATTGCCTCTAGTGGAGTGACTGAATTGCGCTGGAATGGGATACAGGCGTGAGTGTGCTTGTCCATTTCATTGATGCGCTTTTCAGCTAGTCCGGGGGGGCAAATGAGTTCGACCGCGCCGTATGAATAGAGCGAGTAGCCGGTCAGCCTGTATTTCTTTGCCTCGCTATCCTTGATCGCCCACATTGACGCGTTCAATGATGAAGCCGGGTAGGCGGCGTTATCGATGAGGTAATGCTTGGGGTGTGTATCGCGAATGCCCAGCAGCTTCATTGCCCCAATCGAGGGAGCACTGACCAGCGATGGAGAGAAACTTAGAACAACCAGCAGGTACAGTGTAGTGGTGGCGATTGATGTACGGATACGTGTCAATCGATCCTTCTGCATATTCCAGTAGTAACCCACAGAGGGTGCCGCCGAGCCAGTCATGATTAGACACATGTACATGACCAGTTTGATATTGTCAGCAGTGGATGCCTGTTCCTTGTAGAAGATGATGCTCAATTCCAGAGGGAACGCCGCGATGAGCGTTGCCATGACCAATAGCACGGCCAAGCCGAAAGCTTTGCTTGCCCGCACTTTGAAGGTGTCCGAAGGAGAAAGTGATTTGCAGTAGGCCGCGCACCTGCCGATTGTCACCAGCGCACCTGCGAAGGCCACCAAGGGCACTAGAAGCATGGGCCAATAGCTGATATCTGCGTCGAACAAGATGTTGATGGCAACAGGGCTGATACCGGCCAGCACGCAGAGTGCGAGCGTGAAGAGCAGGTTACGAAGCACCGCAGCGGAATGTTGGGGAGCAGGCTGCAACCAGGTAATGATCTGCACGATCACACATGATGTGCACACCATTATCCCCAGTGCCAAAATCGAAAGTACAAAGTAGACGAGCCATAGCAAAATCAGACTTGGGCCTACTTCAAGTGAACGCAGAAAAACATCCGGGCGACCGATGTAGTTGGTATACAACAGCAGGTTTAGCAGACCCGATGTTGAAACGATCACGGCTAGGATGGCCGATAACCATGAGTAGTTGTCCTTAACCAGCTGGAGCAGTCTCCTGCTTGTGCCGGCTGGAAGTCCATAGTCCTCGGACGGAACGGGCTTGCTATTGAAAGTGATACTGAGCGCCTTGCTATCGTATGCACCGGCGGACAAAAGATGAACATTGGCATTCATTGGCCAGAAAACTCCATGGGGGGATATTGTTACCTGGATGCAGGTATCAGGCTCTATTTTCCGCGCTTGGCCGTAGTGAGGTGAAGCGTTCACGCAGCCACAGGTGCAGTTGCGTCACTGCGGGCGACAGTTGCTTGCGGTGCGGACACACCAGCGTCACAGGCGTGGCTTCGCCCTGATGGTCGGGCAGCAGGATCTCCAGCTCGCCGGCGGCGATGTTGGCGCTGACATCCAGCCACGATTTGTAGACGATACCTTCGCCCTCCAGCGCCCAGCGCCGGACCACGTCGGCATCGTCGCTGACCAGTGGCCCGCGTACCTGCACGGTGCGGTTGCCAAGCTGCCATTTGTCGTACACGCGGTTGTGCTGCAGGTACAGCAGGCAATCATGCTGCTGCAGTTCTTCGGGCGTGCGGGGGCGGCCGTGGCGGGCCAGGTAGCCGGGGGATGCCACCACTACCCGGCGGTTCCAGGGCGCCAGCGGCAGGGCGATGTAGTTGGCGTCCTGGTTGAGGCCGTAGCGGATGGCGATGTCCACCGGGTCGCGGCTGAAGTCGGCAATCTGGTCCGAAAGGAAAAAGCGCAGGCTCAGTGCCGGGTGCTCGCGGCGAAAGGCGCTGAGCCAGGGCAGCAACAGGTTGCGGCCAATGTCGGAAGGCGCCGAGACCTGCAATACCCCACGCAGGGTGCTGTGGTGGCCGTGAAGCTGTTCGTGGCCCTGGCGCAGGGTGTCCAGCACACGCTGGGCGGTGGGCAGGTACAGCTCGCCTTGCGCAGTCAGGCGCAGGCTGCGGGTGGTGCGGGCGAACAGGCGCACGTCGAGGTCGCGCTCCAGGCGCTTGATCGCGGCGGCCACTTGCCCGGGCAGCAGGTCGGCTTCATGCGCGGCGGCGGTGAAGCTGCCCAGTGCACTGCTGCGCACGAACAGTTCCAGGTCGGTAAAACGAAGCATTTTCACTCCAGAGGTGAAAGTGTTGCTGCATTCTGCCGGTTTTTCTTATCAGCAGGAAAGATAAGATGCGCAACAAATCCCGTTTCGTTCACTGGAGTTGCAGCATGGATACCGTCTCCCTGGCCAAGCGCCGTTACACCACCAAGGCCTACGATGCCGCTCGCAAGATCCCTCAGGCCACGGTCGATGCATTGCTTGAGCAGCTGCGCCACAGCCCGTCCTCGGTCAACTCGCAGCCTTGGCACTTCATCGTCGCCGACAGCGCCGAAGGCAAAGCCCGCCTGGCCAAGGCCACCGACGGCCGTTTTGCCTACAACTCGCCAAAAATCCTCGACGCCTCCCACGTGATCGTCTTCTGCACCCGCACCGAGATGACCGAGGCGCACCTGAATGCGGTGCTCGACCAGGAACAGGCCGATGGCCGCTTCCGCGATGAGCAGGCGCGGGCAGGGCAGAACCAGAGCCGTCGCGGCTATGTCGACTTGCACCGCTTCGATCAGAAAGACCTGCAGCACTGGATGGAGAAACAGACCTATCTGGCTTTGGGCACCGCACTGCTGGGCGCCGCGGCCCATGGTCTGGATGCCACGCCGATCGAAGGCTTCGACAGCAAGGTACTGGATGCCGAACTGGGCCTGCGTGAGCAGGGCTTTACCAGTGTGGTGGTAATGAGCCTGGGCTATCGCAGCGAGGCCGATTTCAATGCCGGGCTGAGCAAGTCGCGGCTGCCGGCTTCGACGGTGTTTACCTTCCTCTGAGGCTGCGGTGGGCGTTGGGGTGTTCGCTGTGTACCTTGCAGCGCCTGTGAGATCGAGCGCCGCCCACGCGGCGCATCGCGGATAAAATCCGCTCCTGCATCTATGTGCAACGTGCCTGATACGCCATGGTTGCCCGCCAAGGCGAGCCTTGCAAACCGGCTGACAACCATGGCCTTACAGCCATGGCCACGTTGCAACGAATGTAGGCGCGGATTTTATCCGCGATGCGCCGCGTGGGCGGCGCTCGGTCTCACAGGCCCCGAAAAGCTTGAGGCATGCGCCCAGCCCCTACCACAATGCCGCCGAAGCCGCAGTCAACGCCCGCTTGAACACCCCGATCGCCGTGTCCACCTCAGCCTGGCTGGTAAACCGCCCAATACTCACCCGCACACTTTTGCGTGCCCGCGCCTCATCAAGCCCCAGCGCCAACAGCACATGCGAAGCCGCATTGCTCGCCGAATTGCATGCCGACGTGGTCGACAGCGCCAATTCACTGGCCAAGGCCATGCTGTTGAAGCCGTTGGCTTCGATGCACAGGTTCAAGGTGTGAGGAATCCGCTGCAAGGCGCAGCCATTGAGGCTGACGCCTGGCAATGACAGCAGCCCCTCACGCAAGCGTGTGGCCAATTGCTCGATACGCTGGTGCTCGCTGTCACCCGGCTCACCGGCCAAGGCGAAGGCGCTGCCCATCCCAACAATCTGATGCGTCGGCAGGGTACCCGAACGCAGCCCTTGCTCATGCCCGCCGCCGTGGATCTGTGCACGCATCAACTCACGGGCGCGGTGGCCGACGTACAGCGCGCCGATGCCTTTTGGCCCATACACCTTGTGCGCCGAGAACGACATCAGGTCCACCGCCATCGCCTGCAGGTCGAGGGCCAGCTTGCCGACCGCCTGGGCCGCGTCCACATGCAGCAGGGCGCCATGGGCGCGCACTCGCTCGCCAATGGCAGCGAAATCGGTGATGGTACCCAGTTCGTTGTTGACGGCCATCAGCGACACCAGGCGAGTGTCGGCACGCAAGGCCGCCTGCACGGCGTAGGGCTGGATCAGGCCGCTGGCGTCCGGCGCCAGACGCGTGATGGCCCAGCCCTGGCGCTCCAGTTCGTTGACCGTGTCGAGCACGGCCTTGTGCTCCAGCTGGCTGGTGATCAGGTGGCCCGGCTGGGCCTTGCCCTGAATCATGCCCTGGGCGATGCCCTTGAGTGCCAGGTTGTTGGACTCGGTGGCGCCCGATGTCCAGATGATGTCTTCGGCGCGGGCACCGACCCGCTCGGCCACTTGCCGGCGGGCTTGCTCGACCACTTCGCGGGCGGCCTGGCCGTAGGCGTGGCCACTGGAAGCAGGGTTGCCGAAGTTAACCTGGCGCCCGAGGCAAGTGAGCATGGTTTCGATGACCCGGTCATCGACCGGAGTGGTGGCGGCGTAGTCGAAATAGAGCGGGGCGCTAGGCATAGGGCGAGTCCGTGCAGTGCTGCCGTGGTATCGGCAATCGTTGCATCAAGCCTACGCGCTGGAGTGGGAATGAATTTGCCTTTTATGCTGGATCTAACCGTCTTATGGAGAATATTTTTCTCTATTTATAGATCGCTATGGAATAGGTTTTTACTCTGTGGGTTCGTACCGAGCCCACACATCTTGAGTGGGGTCAGGCAGGCGCCAGCGCACGCTCTTCTTCGGCCACCACACGCTCGCACAATTCGATGATCTGCTCGCGCATCCAGCGGTTAGCCGGGTCCTGGTCGGTGCTTTCGTGCCAGTACAGATGAGTTTCCAGCGGTGGCACTTCGACCGGCAGCGGCTGGAAGCGCAGCTGGTGGCGGCGGGCGAAGCGCTCGGGCACGGTCATGGCCATGTCCGTCTGCTGCAATACCTGCGACGCCATCAGGTAATGCTGAGAACGCAGCGCGACCTTGCGTTGCACACCCATCTTGCCCAATGCCAGGTCGACGTAACCCAGACCGTTGCGGCGGCTGGAAATATGAATGTGGGTCATGCCCAGGTAGTTGTCCAGGGTCAGCTTGGCATCAGCCAGCGGGTGGCCCTGGCGCAGGGCACAGACGTAGCGGTCCTGCATCAGTTTGACGTGGCGCACCTGTGGGTCGGTGTTCAGGGGGGCATCGACGGCGAAGTCCAGGCGCCCGGCGGCCAGTTCCTTGGTGGTTTCACGGCGCTTGCACAGGAAACTTTCGATCAGCACTGCCGGGGCCAGGCGGCGCAGGCGCTGGAATAGCGGCGGCAGGATTACCGCCTCGGTGAGGTCGGTCATGCTGATGCGGAAGGTTTTGTTGGCCTGTTGCGGGTTGAAGATGCGGCTTTCTTGCACCGAGGTACGCAGCAGCGCCAGGGCATTGCGCACCGGGCCGATGATGTTCTGGGCCATGGGCGTGGGCACCATGCCCTGGGCGGTGCGCACGAACAGCGGGTCGTTGAAGGTTTCGCGCAGCCGCGACAGGGCATTGGACACTGCCGGCTGGGTGATGCCGACGATCTGCCCGGCGCGGGTCAGGTTGGCTTCGGTGTAGATCGCGTCGAAGACAATGAACAGGTTGAGGTCGACCTTGCTGAGGTTCATGGCGCCGCTCTTTGTTGGAATTATTGGCCGATCATATATCGGTTATGAATGTTTATACACGCGGAAAATAGACTAGGTAGATCGAGGCTGGCTGCTCTAGGCTCTGCCCATGTACTTCCAACCGTGAAGGTAACCCCGATGGATTTCGCCTATTCGCCCAAGGTCCAGGCACTGCGAGAGCGCGTCAGCGCCTTCATGGATGCTTACGTCTACCCCGCAGAACCGGTGTTCGAGCGCCAGGTTGCCGAGGGCGACCGCTGGCAGCCCACTGCGATCATGGAAGCGCTCAAGGCAAAGGCCCGCGCCGAGGGTTTGTGGAACCTGTTTCTGCCGGAATCGGAATACGGCGCCGGCCTGAGCAATCTTGAGTACGCCCCGCTGGCCGAGATCATGGGCCGCTCGTTGCTTGGCCCGGAGCCGTTCAACTGCTCGGCGCCGGACACCGGCAACATGGAAGTGCTGGTGCGCTACGGCAGCGAGGCGCAGAAACGTCAGTGGCTGGAGCCTCTGCTGTGCGGCGAAATCCGCTCGGCATTCGCCATGACCGAACCGGACGTGGCGTCTTCGGACGCGACCAACATGGCTGCCACCGCCGTGCGAGACGGTGACCAGTGGGTGATCAATGGGCGCAAATGGTGGACCTCCGGCGCCTGCGACCCGCGCTGCAAGGTGATGATCTTCATGGGCCTGTCGAACCCCGACGGTCCGCGCCATCAGCAGCACTCGATGGTGCTGGTGCCCACCGATGCGCCGGGCGTCAAGATCGTCCGCCCATTGCCGGTGTTCGGTTATGACGATGCGCCGCACGGCCATGCCGAAGTGCTGTTCGAGAACGTGCGGGTACCGTATGAAAACGTACTCCTTGGGGAGGGGCGTGGCTTCGAGATCGCCCAGGGCCGCCTGGGCCCAGGCCGCATTCACCATTGCATGCGCTCGATCGGCATGGCCGAGCGGGCGCTGGAATTGATGTGCAAGCGCTCGGTCGAGCGCACGGCCTTTGGCCGGCCATTGGCGCGCCTGGGCGGCAACGTCGACAAGATCGCCGACTCGCGCATGGAGATCGACATGGCGCGCCTGCTGACGCTGAAGGCGGCGTACATGATGGACACCGTCGGCAACAAGGTCGCACGCAGCGAGATCGCGCAGATCAAGGTCGTGGCGCCGAACGTGGCGTTGAAGGTGATCGACCGGGCGATCCAGATGCACGGCGGGGCAGGGGTGAGCGGCGATTTCCCGCTGGCTTACATGTATGCCATGCAACGCACCCTGCGCCTGGCGGATGGGCCGGATGAGGTGCACCGGGCGGCGATCGGCAAGTACGAGATTGGCAAGTATGTGCCGTCGCACATGCTGAGCGGCGGAAGGTGATGCAAGCCCATACCGGCCTTTTCGCGGGCAAGCCCGCGAAAAGGCCGGTATGGGCAAACCTTACACTTTCAGTTGTGGGTCCTTTCCCTTTTTGCGGGTTGCAACAGGTTCGCTGACGCTCGGTACCTGCTTCTCCCCCCGCGTCTTGATCAACGAAACCACCACCCCACCCAGCAACAACCCGAACGTCACCCCCAACGACAGCAACGCCGGCACCTTGCCCACCATGCCGTGGTAGAAGATCTTGCAGCCAATGAAAATCAGCACCAGTGCCAACGCATACTTGAGGTAGACGAACCGGTGCATCAGCGCCGACAAGGCAAAGTACAGCGAGCGCAAGCCGAGGATGGCGAAGATGTTGGAGGTGTAGACGATGAACGGGTCCTGGGTGATGGCGAAGATCGCCGGCACGCTGTCGACGGCAAACACCAGGTCGGCCAGCTCGATCAGTACCAAGGCCAGGAACAGGGGTGTGGCATAGCGCAACGCCTTGCTTGCGCCGGGCGGCGTCAGGCGCACGAAGAAGTGCGAGCCATGGATCTGGTCGGTCACGCGCATG
Organism: Pseudomonas sp. NBRC 111123; assembly: GCF_001320205.1. NCBI lineage: Bacteria > Pseudomonadati > Pseudomonadota > Gammaproteobacteria > Pseudomonadales > Pseudomonadaceae > Pseudomonas > Pseudomonas sp. NBRC 111123. The sequence continues at coordinate 23,558 of NZ_BCAZ01000017.1, read as the reverse complement.
TGCCGGCGCACGAACTTCAAGATCGGGTTGTTGGCCAGGTCGGGGTGGCTGTCTTCCTTCGACAGGGCCATCTTGACCCCGGTGAACAGCAGGAAGGCGCCGAAGACATAGAGCACCCAGGCAAAGTTCTGTACCAGCGCCGCACCCACGCCAATCATGATCGCACGCAGGAACACCACCCCGAGAATCCCCCAGAACAGTACACGGTGCTGATAGCGACGGGGGATGGCGAAGAAGCCGAAGATCATCGCCATGACGAACACGTTGTCCATCGACAGTGACTGTTCGACCAGGAAGCCGGTGTAGAACTCCAGCGCCGATTGCGCCCCAAGCTCATGCCAGACCCACAGGCCAAACAGTACGCCGACACTGAAATAGCCTGAATACAGCAACAGGCTCTCGCGCATTTCGATCTCGCGTTCCTGGCGGTGCAGCACGCCTAGGTCGAGTACCAGCAAACCGATGACGATGGCCATGAACACCAGCCACAACCAGGTGCTGGTGCCAAGAAACGGGGTGGTGAGGAATGTCTGCAGAGCTGTCATGAGCCCCTCCTTGATAGTCGACGTTGCCATGTGAAGATCGCAACAGTGATCCGACATCACGGCTTGGCAGCCGTCAGAGGGGCCCGGTATCACATGAGCTTGAGCCTAGACCCGTTTGCCAGTGATGCCGAATGGTGAGCTGTTACAATTCTTTGCCCGTCAGTAGACCCAGACTTCCACTCGCCGGTTACGCAAGCGGCCTTGCTCCAGGTCATTGCCAGCGACTGGCAATTCATCGCCCATGCCTGTCACCTCCAGCACCTCGACGCCACCGCGTGCCAGTTCGCGGCGTACTGCCTGGGCGCGCAGGCGCGATAGCAGGGCTGCACGGCCAGGTGTTTCCTTGGGGTCGCCAAAGCCAACCAGCACCGCCTTGCTTTGCAGCTTGCCGGCCTGGCGCAGGTATTCGGTGACCCGCTGCACATCGCGCAGGGCCTTGTTGTCGAGGCTGGCGCTGCCTTCCTGGAAACGGAAGTTGACGCTCAAGCGTTGCGCCTGCTGGGCCAGGCTGCGGTAGCGCGGTGGCATGTCGGCCTGCGCCGGTACCGGTTGCGCGTTGACTTGCTGCGAGACAAAGCCCTGTGCAGCGACGATGGCCTGGCCGGCCGGGCTCTGGGCGAAGTCCGCCAGCGCTCGGGCCTGGGGTTTGGCATTGGCCGGCAGGTAGAAGTACAAGCGGCGTGACAGTGGGTAGTCTTCGCTGGCCACCAGCTGACGGTCCGGCAACATGGCCGGTGCATCGCCCTCGGCCACCGCCAGCACCTTGGCCCCGTGCACGGCTGCCAGGCTGCTGAAACCGATAGCCTGGCGGTCGGCGCCGACCCGCTCGGCCAGCGCTTCGCTGGACTCGAAACGCTGCGCCTGGCTGGCCAGTTCGCCATGCTGCGGTTCCAGCACCAGTGCCTTGAAGGTCTCATAGGTCCCGGAGCGATCATCACGTGCATACAGGTGAATGGCACCGCCGGCCACGCCCAGTTGCTCCCAGCGCCGTATCTGCCCGGAGAAGATTTGTGCCAATTGCTGGGTCGTCAACTGTGGCAGGGGGTTATCGGGGTGGACGATCACCGCCACGCCGTCCAGGCCGATGACCTGTTCGGCGTTGGCCGAGCGCAGGTCGCCCAGAGCCTTGAGCTGGCGCACCTCGGCGTCGCTGATGGGGCGTGAGGCCGCAGCCAGGTCGGCATTGCCCTGGCTCAGCGCGGCAAAGCCGGTGCTGGAACCATGCGCCGCGACGTCGATGCGCAGCGCCTGCCCGTGGGCATCGCGTGCGGTGATCACGGTCTCGTTCGGCACTGCCCCCGGTGATTGCTGGATGTCCGTCGCCTGTTGCGCCCACAGATGCCCCTGCACCAAGGCGGGCAACAGCGCCGCGCCCATGGTGTTTGAGCCTTGCACGCGCAGGTGGCCAGCTTCGGCCAGGGCCGTCAGCGGGAGCAGGGGAAGCAGCAGGAGCAGCAGGCGGAGCATGCCGGGCGACCTTGTGGCATAGAGTTGCCCGGCAGATTACGACGCAGGCGTGACCGAAATGTGACTGTCAGGCGGCGTTCAGCGCCTCGACGATGGCTTGGCCGACTGCCTGGGTCGAGCGGCTGCCGCCCATGTCAGGCGTGGTCGCACCGCTGGCAATGACCGCCTCGATGGCCTGCAGGATGTCATCGTGTGCTGTCTGGTAACGGCTGTCAGCCGTTTCCTTGCCGAGAAACTCGAGCATCAGCGCGCCCGACCAGATCATGCCGATCGGGTTGGCGATGTGCCTGCCGAAGATGTCCGGTGCCGAGCCATGCACCGGTTCGAACAACGACGGGAATTTGCGCTCGGGGTTCAGGTTGGCCGACGGCGCGATGCCGATGGTACCGGTGCAGGCTGGCCCGAGGTCAGAGAGGATGTCGCCGAACAGGTTGGAGGCCACCACCACGTCGAAGCGCTCCGGCTGCAGCACGAAGCGTGCGCAAAGGATGTCGATGTGCTGCTTGTCCCAGCTGATCTGCGGGTAGTGTGCGGCCACGGCGGCGGTGCGCTCGTCCCAGTAAGGCATGCTCACGGCCATGCCGTTGGACTTGGTGGCCGAGGTCACATGCTGACGCGGGCGATTGTGCGCGAGCTCGAAGGCATATTCGAGAATCCGGTCGACGCCACGGCGGGTGAACACCGATTCCTGCAGGACGAATTCGTTGGCGGTCCCTTCGAACATGCGCCCACCCAGCGACGAGTACTCGCCTTCGGTGTTCTCCCGCACCACCACGAAGTCGATATCGCCAGGCTGCTTGCCGACCAGCGGGCAGGGTACGCCGGGGAACAGGCGCACCGGGCGGATGTTCACGTACTGGTCGAAGTCGCGGCGGAACTTGAGCAGCGAACCCCACAGGGAAATATGGTCAGGCACCTTGTCGGGCCAGCCGACGGCACCGAAGTACAAGGCGTCGAAGCCCTTGAGCTGGTCGAACCAGTCGTCTGGCATCATCTTGCCGTGGGCCAGGTAGTAGTCGCAGCTGGCCCACTCGAAGAACTCGAACTGCAGGTCCAGGCCGTGCTTGCGGGCGGTGGCTTCGAGCACGCGGATGCCTTCGGGCAGCACTTCATTGCCGATGCCGTCACCGGGGATCGCGGCGATCTTGAAAGTCTTGGTCTTGGTCATGGCCACACCTTGTGTCTGGGGATCTGATGTGGGCCATGCTATAAGCGTTTGCTTCATGGATAATCAGCCAGTTCATGCATTCTTGGTGTACGTATCGTGAATAATCTGCCGAGCCTCGACGACCTCGAGATCTTCCTTCAAGTGGCCCGCCGCGCGAGTTTTGCGGCGGTGGCCGACGCCCGCGGCATGTCGGCGGCGTTCGTCAGCAAGCGCATCCGCCTGCTCGAGGCGGACCTGGGGGTGCGCCTGCTGCACCGCACCACCCGGCGGGTGACGGTGAGCGAGGAGGGCGAGCGGGTCTACCAGTGGGCGCAGCAGATTTTCGAGGCCCTGCAGCGCATGGGCGATGACCTGGACGCCGGCCAGCGCGAGCCGGCCGGGCAGTTGCGCATCGCCAGCAGCCTGGGCCTGGGCCGGCGGATGGTGGCGCCGGCGTTGTCGGAGCTGGCGGCGCGCTACCCACGGCTGGACATACGCCTGGACGTGCATGACCGCCTGGTGGACCTGGCGGCCGAGGGGGTCGATCTGGACATCCGCGTCGGCGACCAGATTGCCCCGAACCTGATCGCCAAGCGTCTGGCGCGCAACTGGCGGGTGCTGTGTGCGGCGCCGGATTACCTGGCCCGGCGCGGCACGCCGAAGACCCTGGCCGACCTGGCCAGCCATGACTGCCTGGTGATCAAGGAGCGCGACCATCCGTTCGGTCTCTGGCACCTTGAAGGGCCTGCTGGCGAGGAAAGTGTGCGGGTTACCGGCGCGCTGTCGAGCAACCACGGTGAAGTGGTGCACCAGTGGTGCCTGGACGGGCGCGGGATCGTGCTGCGGTCATGGTGGGATGTGCACGACAGCCTGGCCGATGGCCGGTTGGTGCAGGTGCTGGAAGGGTATCGGCAGAGTGCCGATATCTGGGCGGTGTATACCGCGCCGCTGGCCGGGTCGGCCAAGGTGCGGGTGGCGGTGGCGTTCTTCCGCCAGTATTTCACCGAGAGGTTTCAGATCCCGGGCTGACAGTGCCGGCCCTTCGCGGGTAAATCGGGGCGCCGAACCGCCGCTCCCACAGGTACTCCACTGCATTCAAATTTTGTGCAATGCCTGTGGGAGCGGCGGTTCGGCGCCCCGATTTACCCGCGAAGGGCCGGCACAGCCATTAACCCGCTGGGATCAATGCGCCCCGGCCGACTTGCTCAGGTCACTTTCCGCCCACTCGGTGTAGATGCAGGCATCCGCCACCGCCCAGCGCACTTTCACGTTATCGCCCGGCTGCATCGGCATCCCGGCGGCCGAAAGCGCCTTCACCGTCAGCTCGGTACCGCCGGCGGTCACCACATGGCAAGTCTGGCTCTCGCCCAGGAACAGCACCTCTCCCACCTTCGCAGTTACCTCGTTCCAGCCCGCAGGCAATGGCTCCCGTGCGGCCTGCTCGGCAGTCAGGGCCAGTGCTTTTTCCGGCCGCACCATGATCAGCGCATCCTGTTGCGCGGTGAGGCCTGGGGTCAGACGAATCGCCACCGGCTGGCCCTCGAAGCTGCCTGCACCATTGCTGTTGGCCTTGATCCGCAGGAAGTTCGAGTTGCCCAGGAACGACGCAACAAAAGCATTTGGCGGGTTCTGGTAAAGGTCGTAGCCGGTACCCAGGCCAACGATCTTGCCATGGCTGAAGATGGCGATGCGCTGGGACAGGCGCATGGCTTCTTCCTGGTCATGGGTCACGTAGACGATGGTGATGCCCAGCCGGCGGTGCAGCTGGCGCAATTCGTCCTGCAGGTCTTCGCGCAGTTTCTTGTCCAGAGCGCCGAGCGGCTCGTCCATCAGCAGGATGCGCGGCTCGTACACCAGCGCCCGGGCAATCGCCACACGCTGCTGCTGGCCACCGGACATCTGCGACGGCTTGCGGTGGGCGAATTGCTCCAGCTGCACCAGCTTGAGCATGGCATCGACGCGCTTGGTGGTCTCGGTGGCGCTGAGCTTGCGAATGGCCAGCGGGAAGCCGATGTTGTCACGCACGTTCAGGTGCGGGAACAGCGAGTAACGCTGGAACACCATGCCGATGTCGCGCTTGTGCGGCGGCACGTTCACCAGCGATTGGCCTTCGACCAGGATCTCGCCGCTGCTTGGCGTTTCGAAGCCGGCCAGCATCGACAGCGTGGTGGACTTGCCCGAGCCGCTGGAGCCGAGGAAGGTCAGGAACTCGCCGTCCTGGATCTCCAGGTCGAGGTTGTCCACGGCGGTGAAGTCGCCGTAGTGCTTGTTCAGGCCACGCAGGCTGACCAGGGTCTTGCCGTGCGCGTTGTCTTTGATGACTGCACTCATTGTTGTTTTCTCCGCACGCTCAGGCGTTGACTTCGGTGCGCCGGCGCAAGGCGGCGGCAATGAACATGACAAGCAGCGACAGGCCGATCAGCAGGGTCGAGGCCACGGCGATCACCGGGCTCAGATCCTGGCGCAGGGTGGTCCACATCTTCACCGGCAAGGTCTGCAGGTCGGGGCTGGCCATCATCACGCTCAGCACCACTTCATCCCACGACACCAGGAAGGCGAACAGGCCACCGGCGATCATGCCCGGGCGAATCGCCGGGAAGGTCACCTTGAAGATCGCCTGCAGGCGCGAGGCACCACAGATCACCGCAGCATCCTCGATCGACTGGTCGAACAGCTTCAGCGAGTTGATGATCGAGATGATGGTGAAGGGCAGGGCGACGATCACATGGCTGACCACGAAGGCGAACAGCGTGCCGGTGTAGCCCAGTTTGAGGAACAGCGCATACACCGCCACGGCGATGATCACCAGCGGCACGATCATCGGCATGGTGAACAGCCCATAGAGCATTTCGCGGCCAGGGAAGCGGCCACGCACCAGGGCGAAGGCGGTAGGCAGGCCGAGCAGCACGGCAGCGATGGTGGTCAGCACGGCGACCTTGAGGCTGGCCAGGGCGGCGTCCATCCACTCCGGGTTGGAGAAGAACTGGCCGTACCACTTGAAGGTCCAGCCCGGCGGCGGGAACACCAGCCACTGGGACGAGCCGAACGACAGCAACACGATGAACACCACCGGCAGCAGCAGGAAGGCCGCGATGACCCCGGTGGTCAGGTACAGGCCCGTACGCAGCGGGCGGCCCATGGCATTGGGAGACAGGAGCATGGCGGTTTACCTCGCGTTGCCAACCGGCGATTCCGGCTGCAGCTTCAGGTACAGGTAGAAGAGCACCAGGGTGATGACCACCAGCAGTGCGGCGGCGGCGCTGGCCAGGCCCCAGTTGAGGAACGACTGCACCTGCTGGATGATGAACTCAGGCAGCATCATGTTCTGTGCACCCCCGAGCAGGGCCGGGGTGACGTAGTAGCCCAGAGACATCACGAACACCATCAGCGCCCCGGAGAACAGCCCCGAGCGGCACAGCGGCAGGAACACTTTCCAGAAGTTGGTCCACGGGCTGGCGCCGCAGATCGAGCCGGCCTGCAGCACCATCGGGTCGATGGCGTGCATGGTCGCCTGCAGCGGCAGCACGATGAACGGGATCATGATGTAGCTCATGCCGATCACCACGCCGGTGAGGTTGTGCACCATCTCCAGCGGGGTATCGATGATACCCATGGCCATCAACGCCTTGTTGATCACCCCCGAGCTCTGCAGCAGCACCAGCCACGAGTAGGTGCGTGCCAGCAGGCTGGTCCACATCGACAGCAGCACGATGTTCAGCAGCCAGCGGCCCCAGCCATTGGGCACCAGGGTGATCGCCCAGGCCAGCGGGAAGCCCAGCAGCACGCTGATCAGGGTGACCACGCCGGCCACCGAGAAGGTGTTGAACAGTACCCGTGCATAAGCCGAGTTGGCGAACAGCTGCTCGTAGTTGCCCAGCCCTGGCGTTGGCTCCAGCACCCCGCGCAGCAACAGGCCGATCAGCGGGGCGAAGAAGAACAGGCCCAGGAACAGCAGGGCCGGCAGCAGGTTGCGGCTGCCTTTCCATCGTTGGCTCAGGCTGACGCGGCGCGGGGCCGTTCCCGGGGCGCCGGTGCCCGTGGGGGCACCTTGCGCGTTATGCAGGGCGTTGATGGCGACTTTCATTTGACCAACCACTCATTCCAGCGGGCTGCGATGGCCTGACCGTTTTTAGCCCAGTAGGCGAAGTCCAGGGTGACCTGGTCCTGGGCGTAGGCGGTCGGCAGGTTCGGCGCGAGGTCTTTGTCGAGCTTGGCCACGCTGTCGATGTTCACCGGGGCGTAGGCGGTCTTGTTGGCGAATGCGGCCTGGCCTTCGGCGCTGCTGGCGTTGGCCAGGAACTTCATGGCCGCGTCCTTGTTCTTCGAACCTTTCGGGATGACCAGGAAGTCGGCCATGACCAGGTTCTGCTTCCAGCTCACGCCCACCGGTGCACCGTCTTGCTGCAGGGCATAGACGCGGCCGTTCCAGAACTGGCCGAGCGAGGCTTCACCGGAGGCCAGCAGTTGCTGCGACTGGGCGCCACCGCCCCACCAGACGATGTCTTTCTTGATGGTGTCGAGCTTCTTGAAGGCGCGGTCCAGGTCCAGCGGGTAGAGGTCTTTGGGGGCTACGCCGTCGGCCAGCAGGGCCAGTTCCAGCACGCCGGGGCTAGGCCATTTGTAGAGGGCGCGCTTGCCAGGGTAGGTCTTGGTGTCGAACAGCGCGGTCCAGTCGACCGGCTTGTTGGCACCGAGCTTGCCTTCGTTGTAACCGAGCACGAAGGAGAAGAAGAACGAGCCGACACCGTGATCGGAAACGAAGCGCGGGTCGATCTTGTCGCGCTTGATCTGGTTGAAATCGAGGGGTTCGAGCAGGCCTTCGCTGGCGGCACGCAAGGCAAAGTCGGCTTCGACGTCGACCACGTCCCACTGCACGTTGCCGCTTTCGACCATGGCCTTGAGCTTGCCGTAGTCGGTCGGGCCGTCCTGGACGACTTTGATGTCGGTCGATTTGCTGAAGGGTACGGCCCATGCTTCTTTCTGGGCGTCCTGGGTGGTACCGCCCCAGCTGACGAAATTGAGGCTGTCGGCGGCCTGGGCGGCCTGACATGCCAGGGTCAGCAGGCTGGCGGACAGCACTGCGGTTACACGTTTGCTCAACAGCATGGTTACGCCCTCGTTGCTTTTGTTATTCGAGGCGGGGCTTCTGGTGCGCCCGCCAACAGTGTTCGGGGAGCAGCTAAAACAAAGTGTCTTGTGGCCGTTTGTAATTGTAGGTGCCGGCCTGCAGATTCAAGGTCTACGGGATATCATATTATGGTATTCCAAACTTTTGGCAAGAGGCATGAGGCGACCGGCCATCACTCCGTCCTCATCAGACTGCCGCAGCACTTGTAGAAGCGGCCTTGTGTCGCGAAAGGGCCACGAAGTGGCCCCAGGGTTTCGGCGTCGACACATGAATTGCTGGAGCCGCTGTGCGGCCCTTTCGCGACACAAGGCCGCTCTTACAGGGCCCGTGTCAGCCAACCATGCTCGGCTCGAACGGAATGCTCTGTACCACTTCCAGCTCATAGCCGGCCAACCCTGCATACTTCAGCGGCGGGCCCAGGTGACGCAGCTTGCCCACGCCCAGGTCCTGCAGAATTTGCGCACCGGTACCGACCTCCGAATACACCTTCGACTGCCCACGCTGGTAGGGACGAATCGGTTGGGTCAGCTGCGGCACGCGTTCGAGCAACGCCTGGGAAGACTCGTGGTTGGCCAGGATCACCACCACCCCGGCACCTTCCTCGGCGACTTTCTGCAACGCCGCCCAAAGCGTCCAGTTGGCGGGCCCGGCGTATTCGGCACCGACCAGGTCGCGCAGCGGGTCGATCACATGCACCCGCACCAGGGTCGGCTGCTCACGCCGTATATCGCCCATGACCATGGCCATGTGCACGCCGCCTTCGATGCGATCCTCGTAGGTCACGAGGCGGAACGTGCCGTGCACGGTCGGCAGCTCGCGCTCGCCGATGCGCTTGATGGTCTGCTCGGTGCTCAGGCGGTAGTGGATCAGGTCGGCGATGGTGCCGATCTTGATGTCGTGTTGCGCGGCGAATACTTCCAGGTCGGGGCGCCGGGCCATGGTGCCGTCATCGTTGAGCACCTCTACGATCACCGAGGCCGGGATAAAACCGGCCAGCCGGGCCAGGTCACAACCGGCTTCGGTGTGCCCGGCGCGGGTCAGCACACCGCCTTCGCGGGCACGCAGGGGGAAGATGTGGCCGGGCTGCACCAGGTCTTCGGGGCGGGCATCGGGCGCCATGGCGGCGGCCACGGTGCGTGCCCGGTCGGCGGCGGAGATGCCGGTGGTGACGCCGCTGGCGGCTTCGATCGACACGGTGAAAGCGGTGCTGAACACGCTGCCGTTGGCCGGTACCATTTGCTCCAGGCCCAGGCGCTGGCAATGATCGTCGGTCAGGGTCAGGCAGATCAGGCCGCGTGCTTCACGGGCCATGAAGTTGATGGCTTGGGCGTCACAGCGCTCGGCAGCGATCAGCAGGTCGCCTTCGTTTTCCCGGTCCTCGTCGTCCACCAGCAGGACCATCTTGCCTTGCCGGTAGTCCTCGAGGAGTTCCTCGATGGTGTTGAATGCCATGTTGCACGCTCACTGTGGTGGGGTGATTTTATGGTATACCATCATACACAAATATCGTTGTAACAGGAGAGCAGCGGATGAAGGCCTATTGGATCGCCCACGTCGATGTGACCGACCCCGAGCAGTATCAGCAGTACACCCAGCGCGCTCCCGCTGCCTTCAAGGCATTCGGCGGCCGCTTCCTGGCCCGCGGCGGGCGCAGCGAGGCGCTGGAGGGGCGGCCCACTCCACAGCGTAGCGTGGTGATCGAGTTCGATTCGTATGAGCAGGCGCTGGCGTGCTACCGGTCCGAGCTGTACCAGGAGGCGTGCAGCCATCGCCAAGGGGTGGCAAAGGCTGAGGTGATCATCGTTGAAGGGTTCGAGCCTTGAGTGAAGGCTGATGGCCCTTTCGCGGGTAAACCCGCTCCCACAGGTGCACCACAAGTTTCGAATTCAGTGATGTTCTTGAGGAGGCCCACAGGTACATCACAAGTTTCGAATTCAGTGGTGTTCCTGTGGGAGCGGGTTTACCCGCGAAGAGGCCGGTCCTGCTTATGGCATACCGGGAAGTTCATTGGGCCGCAGGTCGAACACCAGCACTTCGGCATCCAAGCCATTGCCCAGCTCCAGCAGCTGTTCCTGGCGCACCCGCACGCCGTCGCCTTCATTCAGCACCTGGCCATTGAGCTCGATGCTGCCACGAGCCACATGCACATAGGCATGGCGGTTTTCCGGCAAGACCAGCGACGCGCGTTCCGCTCCATCAAACAGCCCGGCATACACCCGCGCGTTCTGCCGTACCTGCAATGACCCCTCGGCCCCATCCGGCGAGATGATCAGGCGCAACTTGCCGCGCTTCTCCTCGGCACTGAAGTGCTGTTGCTGATAACGCGGTGTCGCCCCTTTGACGTTGGGCACGATCCAGATTTGCAGGAAGTGCACCGGCTGCGCCTGGCTGTGGTTGAACTCGCTGTGCGCCACGCCGTGGCCGGCACTCATCAGCTGAACATCGCCCGGCCGGATCACCGAGCCAGTGCCCAGGGTGTCCTTGTGCTCCAGTGCGCCTTCAAGCACATAGGAGAAGATTTCCATGTCGCGGTGAGGATGCTCGCCAAAGCCTTTACCGGCAATGACACGGTCATCGTTGATGACCAGCAGGTCGGAGAAACCCTGCTCGTCGGGGTTGCGGTAATGGCCAAACGAGAAGGTGTGGAAGGATTTCAGCCAGCCATGAAAGGCCAGGCCGCGGTCTTGAGCGTTACGGACGGTGAGCATGGTGAATTCTCCTTGAAACGCCGAGGCTGAAAGGGCTGGCGGCTGTTGGAAAAAGACCCGCCTGGGCGGGTCTTTTGTTGTCAACGAGTCACTGCAGATGCACCTTCAATTCCCCAGCCGCCTGGCGCATCGCCGCTTTTACTGCTGGCACCTGGCTCAACGGGTTGAGCAGCCCATAGTCATGGATCATGCCGTTGTACCGTACTGAGGTCACCGTTACGCCCGCCGCATTCAGCTTGCGTGCATAAGCCTCACCCTCGTCCCGCAGCACATCGAATTCGGCAGTCTGCACCAGTGCTGGCGGCAGGCCCTTGAGCTGCTCGCTGCTGGCGCGCAGCGGCGAGGCGTCGATCTGTTCCCGAGCCTTGGCGTCGGTGGTGTAGTTGTCCCAGAACCATTTCATCATCCCGGTGGTGAGGAAGTGCCCCTCGGCAAACTGCTTGTACGACGCAGTCTCGAAGCTGGCATCGGTCACCGGCCACAGCAGCAACTGGAAGCGCAGTGCCGGGGTGCCGGCCTCTTTGGCCTTGAGCGCAACCACTGCCGCCATGTTGCCGCCAACGCTGTTGCCTGCGACGGCCAGGCGCGTGCCGTCGACACCGATTTCCTTGCCGTGTTCGGCCACCCACTGGGTTGCGGCGTAGGCCTGGTTGATCGCCGTCGGGTAGTGCGCCTCTGGCGATGGGGTGTAGTCCACGTAGACCGCCACCGCGCCAGAGCCGACCACCAGGTCCCGGATCAGCCGCTGGTGGGTCGGGAAGTCGCCGAGCACCCAGCCGCCGCCGTGGAAGAACATGAACACGGGCAGGTCACCTTTGACATTGGCCGGGCGCACCACTTGCAGCTTGATCGACTGGCCGTTGGCCGTGATGGTGCGTTCCTTGACCTCGATACCGGACAGGTCGACCTTCACCGAAGCCTGGGCGCCGGTCAGCACGGCGCGGGCGTCTTTCGGGCTGAGCTGCTCGAGCGGCTTGCCACCCCCTTGTTCCAGCGCTTCGAGGAAGGCCTGGGTGTGCTGTTCGACGCCTGGGCTGCCGGCGGCGAATGCGGTCGATACGGACAGGGCGAGGAGGGAAGCGGTGAGGCCCTTGTGGACAATGTTCATGCGCGAATCCTTTTCTGTTCAAGTGTTGGTATTGGGCGTCTTGCCTGGCCTTCAGGGCCATCGCTGCGACCTGTGTGTAGATTAAGACGATGCGCTTTCGAGAAAAAGCCGCTATAAAGCGTTTGACTGTCACCAAGAGCGAGACAATGAACCCCTACGAAGACATGCGCATCTTTGCCCAGGTCATGGAGGCTGGTAGTTTCACCGCCGCTGCCGACCGCCTGGGCATGTCCAAGCAATCGGTCAGCCGCCGCCTGATGCAGCTCGAAGAGCGCCTTGGCGTGCGCCTGCTCAACCGCTCCACCCGGCGCCTGGACGCCACACCGCTGGGCCAGCACTATTACCAGTCGGCGCTGCGCCTGCTGGGCGAGGTGCAGCAGGTGGAGCACGACATCAGCGGCCAGGCCCAGGCCTTGCGCGGCACCTTGCGCGTCAGTGCGCCGCTGTCGTTCGCCATGGCTCACCTGGGCTGCCTGCTGACCGAGTTTCTGCAGTTGCATCCCCAGGTGGATGTGGAGGTGGACCTCAGCGACCGCCCGGTGGACCTGATCGGCGAGGGCTACGACCTGGCGCTGCGTATCGGTGCGCTGGAGGACTCCAGCCTGATTGCCCGGCGCATTGCCGATGTCGCGCGGGTGTATTGCGCGAGCCCGGCCTACCTCGACGCACGTGGCGTACCGGCCAAGCCGGAAGCGCTGGCCGAACATGATTGCCTGCCCTACGGGCACTCGCGGCAGGTGCAGTGGCAGTTCCGCCAGGGCGGCAAGGTGCAGACGATCCAGGTGAGCGGGCGCATGCGGGCGAACAACGGCGAGTTGCTAAGGGATGCGGCGATTGCCGGGATGGGGGTGACCTATTTGCCGACCTTCATCGTCGGGCAGGCGCTGGCGGACGGGCGGCTGGTGACGGTGCTGGATGAGTGGGCGACGCCAGCGTTGCAGCTGTCGGCGGTGTACCCCCAGCACCGCCAGGTGGCGCGGCCGGTGCAGGGGTTTGTGAACTTCCTGCGCGAGCGGTTGGTGCAGCTGTAAAGCTGGGGCTGCTTTGCAGCCCTTTCGCGACACAAGGCCGCTCCTACAGGCGATCGCATTCCCCCTGTAGGAGCGGCCTTGTGTCGCGAAAGGGCCGCAGAGCGGCCCCCAGGGATATCAAACCTCCAACTCGTCCACCCCAACCCACCCACCCTCGAACTCACCCATGGCATCCAGCACCGCTTCCTGGAAATACGCCAGCGACGCCCTGTCGAACAGCAGCTGCAACGCCGGTAGCTGATCACTCCCGACATTCACCACGATCACATTGATCCGCGCCGCCGAAGTCTGCGCCACGGCCCCGACCGCAAACGCCTGCGGACGCAAATCGACCCCGCACAACTTGGCCATCACCGCACTGCAGTGTTCCCCCGACAGCTGCAACCAGGCATGGCTGTCCTGGCGCGGCAGCAGGTAGTTGCGCCGGGCATCCTGCACCCAAGCCTGTTCTTCGGCGGCTACCCGTGCACCCTGGTCGGCAAAGCTGCCCAGCAACAGATACTCGCTGGCCGACAGGCGCGCCACCCAGCTGCCGTCATCCTGGCGCAACGCCTGGTTGGGCAGCGCTGGCAAACGGTATCCACGCTCCTGCAAATACGCCGCACTGTCCCCCCCGCGAAACCCGACCCGCGCCAGGTTGGTCAGGTCGCTCAACGCACAGGTGTGCAGCAGCTCGGTCCGGGGGCTGCGTGGGATGAAGGCTTCGGCTTTCAGACGGGTCATGGCTCAGAGCTCCTGGCGCAGGTTGTCGGGGTCATGGAAGGGCAGTTGCACCACCTTGGCATTGACCATCAGGCCGCCTTCAACGCGGATCGGGATGTGCATGCCAGGCGTCGCCTGATGGGCGCTGGCGTAGGCCATGCCGATGATCTGCCCCAGGGTTTGCGAGTACTCGCAGGAGGTGACGTTGCCGCTGATGTCCGGGCCGTCCAGCACCAGGTGGCCTTCCAGTGGCTGCGGGCTGCCTTTGGGCAGGGTGAAGCCGACCAGCTTGCGCTTGAGTGGCTGGGCTTCGAGGATCTCGATCGAGCGCTTGCCGACGAAGAACGGCTTCTTGCGGCCGATCGCCCACTGCATGTCGATTTCCGCCGGGTGGGTCATGCCGTCGGTGTCCTGGCTGATGATTACGTGGCCTTTTTCCAGGCGCAGCAGGCGCTGGGTCTCGACGCCGAAAGGGCGGATGCCCAGCCCTGCACCGGCCTGCATCAGGGCGTCCCACAGGCGCTCGGCGTGGCGCGCCGGCACGTGCACTTCGTAACCCAGCTCCCCGACGAAGCCGACGCGCAGGATACGCGCCGGGATGCCGGCCACCGTGCCCAGGCGTACACCCAGGTAGGGGAAGGCAGCGGCCGACAGGTCGACATCGTCACAGACCTTGGCCAGCACCTGGCGCGACAGTGGCCCGGCCAGGTTGACCGCAGCCAGCGCGGCAGTCACGTTGGTGATGTCCACGTCCAGGCGCCACTGCGCGTTCCACTTGAGCATCTGCTGGTAGATGCGGTCGACGCCGCTGGTGGTGGTGGTGACATAGAAGTGCTGCTCGGCCAGCCGCGCACAGACGCCGTCGTCGATCACCACGCCGTGCTCGTTGGTCATCAGCGCATAGCGGGTGCGGCCGATGGGCAGCTTGGCGAAGCCGAAGGTGTACAGGCGCTCCAGCAGCTCGGCGGCGTCCGGGCCGCGCACATCCAGGCCTCCGAGGGTGGAGACGTCGATCAGGCCGACTTTCTCGCGCACATGGCGGGCCTCCTCCTGCATGCAGCGCTCGCGCTCTTCGGGCTTGCCGTAAAAGGCCGGGCGCTGCCAGATGCCGGCAGGCATCATCTTCGCGCCGGCTTGCAGGTGGCGGCGGTGCATTGGCGTCTGCCGGTACGGGTCGAATGCGCGACCGGCGACATGCGCCAGCTTCTCTGCCTGGAACGGCGGGCGGGCGGTGGTCACCCCGGTTTCGCTGATGCTGCGGCCGGTGGCCTGGGCCACCAGGCGCGCGGTGGGCAGTGCCGAGTGGCGGCCCTGGGACGGGCCCATGCCGACCGTGGAGAAGCGCTTGACCAGTTGTATGTCGCGGTAGCCGCTGCGGGTGGCGTTGACGATATCGCGCACTTGCAGGTCCTCGTCAAAGTCGACGAAGTCCTTGCCCTTGGGGTGTGGGAAGATCGGCCAGGGGAAGTTGATCTTGGCCTCGGCAACGTAGGCCGATGGCGTAGGTGCTTGCAGGCCCAGCGCGGCGAGTGCTTCAGCAGCGCCGCGGCTGGCGTCGGTTAGCACGTTGTCCAGGCGGTGGCGGCCGTTCACGGAGCCTGCGATACCCAGCCCGGCTGGCAGGTTGCTGATGGCGAACTCGTCACGGTTGACGTCATAGGCCAGCTTGCCACCGGCCTGGCACAGCAGTTGGTACACCGGCATGTAGCCGGCGGACATGCACAGCAAGTCGCAGGCCACACGCAGGCCCTGCTCGGCAACCTTGCCCTGGCCAGTGACCGGGCGGATGTCCGCGCCCGTGACATGGCGCAGGCCTGCTTCGTGCAGGGCTTCATAGACGGTGCAGCCCAGGTGCAGGGGAATGTCGCGGCGCTTCAGCTCGCTGGCCAGCGCGGCATCGGCAGGCGCGGCGCGCATGTCGACCAGGGCGGCGACGGCCACGCCTTGCTCCTGCAGGTCGAGCGCGGCCAGGTAGCCGTCATCGTGGCCGGTGAGGATCACCGCACGCTGCCCCGGCTTCACGGCGTAAAGCTTCATCAGCCGCTGCGCGGCACTGGTCAGCATCACCCCGGGCAGGTCGTTGTTGCGGAATACCACGGGCTGGTCGAACGAGCCGGCCGCCACCAGGCAGCGCGTGGCCCGCACCTTGTACAGGCGTTTGTGCTGGATCACCGGCAGGTAGTTGTCGGTGAACCAGCCGTTGCAGGTGGCCTCGCACAACACCTGTATGTTCGGGTGCCCTTCGACGGCGGCCAGCAGTTCCTTGCGCAGGCTGCTGGCGCGGCTGCCGGCGATGTCGAAGCGGGCGTAGGTCAGCGAGCCGCCCAGTACCGGCTGCTGCTCGACCAGCAACACCTTGGCCCCGGCATTGGCCGCGTCCAGCGCAGCGCGCAGGCCAGCCGGGCCAGCACCGATGACGGCGACATCGACAAACAGATAGGCCTTGTCGTAATACTGCGGCCTGAAGCCCAGGTCCAGCACGCCGAGGCCGGCCTTCTTGCGGATCAGCGGCTCCCAGACCTTCCACATGCCCTTGGGCTTGTAGAACGAGCGGTAGTAGAAGCCCACTGGCATGAAGCGCGAGAACTTGCCCAGATAGGCGTCGCGGTCGTGCTCCAGGCTGCCGCTGAAGTTCTGCCCGGTGACCACCTGGCCATCACGGGCGGCTTCCATGTCGGCCAGCACGTTGGGCTCTTCGGGTAGTTGCACCAGGGTATTGGCGTCCTGCCCGGCCATGCTCAGCGGGCCACGCGGGCGGTGGTATTTGAACGAGCGCGACAGCAACCAGCGGCCGTTGCCAAGCAGGGCGCTGGCAATGGTGTCACCGGCAAAGCCCGAGCAGGCCTGGCCGTCGAATTCGAAACGAACGGGCCGCTCGCGGTCGATCAGCAGGCCCATGGGCGCGGGGAGGCGAGTGAGGCTGTTCATCCGGCGATCTCCGGGGTGGCGGCGGGGCTGAAGTCGACGCGGCGGTCGAACAGTTGTTTGGGATCGAAGGTGCGCAGTACCTGGTCGCTGACAGTGTGGCGCTCGGCCAGGAACCAGTAGCTGGAGGCGTTGTGCAGCCACCATTCGATGACCACGCCGGCCAGGTTGTCGCTGTTGAACACGTAGTCGGCCCACTCGGCGTCACTGCAACTGGCCGGGTCGGGCATGTGCTTGAACTCGCCGCCGTAGGTGAACTCGCTGATGTTGCGCGGGCCGTTCAAGGGGCAGGTCAGGATCTTCATCGTCGTATGCTCCTAGTGGCTGGCCGCAGTGGCGCCCATTTCGTTGACTTGCTGGAAACGGCTGAAGCGCTCCAGGGCGAATGGCGCAATCATGTCTGGCACCTTGCCGCCGCTGGCGACCAGCTCGGCCATGGTCTTGCCGCAGATCGGCGTCGCCTTGAAGCCCCAGGTGCCCCAACCGGCATCCAGGTAATAGTTCTCGACCGGCGACAGGCCCATGATCGGGCTGTAGTCCGGGGTCATGTCGGTCATCCCGGCCCACTGGCGCATCAGCTTGGCGTTGGCCATGAACGGGAACATCTCGATGGCATGGGCCAGCAGGCTTTCCTTGAGGTCGAGGGTGGAGCGGGTGTTGTACAGCGGGTACGGGTCGGAGCCGCCGCCGAAGACGATCTCGCCACGGCTGGTCTGCTGCACGTAGCAGTGCAGCGCCGAAGAGCTCACCAGCGGGTCGAGGAACGGTTTGAACGGCTGAGTGACCATGGCTTGCAGCGGGTAGGTGTGGATCGGCGCGCGGATGCCCGCCTTGGCCATCAGTAGCGAACTGGCACCGGCCACCGCCTGCACCACGCAACCGCACTGCACGGTGCCGCGGTTGGTCTTGACCGCTTCGATGCGGCCGTTGCGGATCAGCAGGTCCTGCACGTCGGTCAGCTGATGGATCTCCACGCCGCGCTTGGCGGCCTGCTTGGCGTAGCCCCAGGCCACCGCATCGTGGCGCGCGGTGGCGCCGTCGATGTGCCACAGCCCCGCAAGCACCGGCAAGTGCCCGGGGTCGAGGTTCAGGCTCGGCACCAGCTCGCGGATCTGTTGGCGGTCGATCATTTCGGTGCGCCCGCCGAAGTGCTTGTTCACCTCGGCGCGCTGGCGGAAGGCGCGCACTGTGGCGTCTGTGTGCGCCAGGGTCAGTTGGCCACGCTCGGAGTACATGATGTTGAAGTCGAACTCGTTGGACAGGTTCTGGAACATCCGCACCGATTCTGCGTAGAAGCGCACGCCCTCGGACGTCAGGTAGTTGGAGCGGATCACCGCGGTGTTGCGCGCAGTGTTGCCGCCGCCCAGGTAGGCCTTTTCCAGCACCGCGACATGGGTCACGCCGTGGTACTTGGCCAGGTAGTAGGCGATGGCCAGGCCATGGCCGCCGCCGCCAATGATCACCACGTCGTAGCGTGGCTTGAGTTCGCACGGTGGCGGCAGGTCGACCTCCACCGGGTAGTCGGCGCTCAGGCCGTATTTCAGCAGGGCGAAAGGCATGCGGTGCGCTCCGGGTGGGCGGCCTGTTGCTGCAGGTCGAGGGCGAGCAGGGTGTTTTTCATCAGGTAGGCGATGGTCATCGGGCCGACGCCGCCGGGCACCGGGGTGATGGCGGCGACCTGGGGCAGTGCGGCGGCGAAGTCGACGTCACCGACCAGGCGGCTGTGGCCGGCCTCCTCGATGCGGTTGATGCCGACGTCGATCACCACCGCGCCGGGCTTGAGCCAGTCGGCACCGATCAGGCGCGGCTTGCCGACGGCGGCGACGACGATATCGGCCTGGCGGCACAGTGCTGGCAAGTCGCGGCTGCGCGAGTGCACCACGGTCACCGTGCAGTCGGCCTGCAGCAGCAGGGCGGCCATGGGTTTGCCGACGATGTTCGAGCGCCCGACCACCACCGCATGCTTGCCGCGCAATTCGCCGCAGGCATCGCGCAGCAGGCGCATGCAGCCGCTGGGTGTACAGGGGGTGAGCACGTCACGCCCCTGGGCCAGGCCGCCGACGTTTTCGCTGTGGAATCCGTCGACGTCCTTCAGTGGGCTGATCGCCTGGAGAATGCGGTGTTCGTCCACATGCTTGGGCAACGGCAATTGCACGAGGATGCCGTTGACCCCGCAGTCACGGTTGAGCCGGTCGATCAAGGTCAGCAGCTGCGCCTGGGTGGTGTCGGCTGGCAGGCGGTGTTCCAGCGACCGGATGCCCACTTCCTCGGCGCGCAGCACCTTGTTGCGCACATACACCTGGCTGGCTGCGTCGGCCCCGACCAACACCACTGCCAGGCCCGGCTGCACGCCAGCCTGGCGCAAGCGTTGCACCTGCTCGCGGACCTCGGCCAGCACCCGCGTCGCAGTGGCCTTGCCGTCGATCAGCTTGATGCTGGGGATGACGTTCATTTGAAGATCACCGTGCGGTCGTGGTTGAGGAACACCCGGTGTTCGAGGTGGTACTTCACTGCGCGGGACAGGGCGATGGTCTCGGTGTCGCGGCCGATCGCCACCAGGTCGCCGGGGGCGTAGGCGTGGTCCACGCGCTGCACTTCCTGTTCGATGATCGGGCCTTCGTCGAGGTCGCTGGTGACGTAATGGGCGGTGGCGCCGATCAGCTTGACCCCGCGCTGGTAAGCCTGGTGATAGGGTTTGGCACCCTTGAAGCCGGGCAGGAACGAGTGGTGGATGTTGATCGCCCGGCCCGACAGCTGGCGGCACAGGTCATCGGAGAGGATCTGCATGTAGCGCGCCAGCACCACCAGCTCGGTGCCGGTGTCCTCGACGATGCGCATCAACGCGGCTTCCTGCTCGGCCTTGGTCTCTTTGGTCACCGGCAGGTAGACGAAGCGGATGCCCTGGCGCTCGGCCATCGGCCGCAGGTCGAGGTGGTTGGAGACCACGGCGGTAATCTGCATGTCCAGCTCGCCTTTGGCGTGGCGGTAGAGCAGGTCGGCCAGGCAGTGGTCGAACTTGCTGACCATCAGCAACACGCGCAGCGGCCGGGCACTGCTGTGCAGGCTCCAGTCCATGTCGAAACGCCGGGCCACGTCGGCGAAACCCGCTTCCAGTTGCGGGGTGTCACCCGTGATGCCGGTGTTGTAGCGGAACACGGCGCGCATGAAGAAGCGGCCATTGTCCTCGTCGTCGAACTGCGCCATCTCGCTGATGTAGCAACCGTGCTCGGCCAGGTAGGTGGTCACCGCGGCGACGATGCCTGACACGGCCGGGCAACTGACGCGCAGGATGAAGTGATCGGGAGCGGGGTACATGTCGGATAGGCCTCGTGATGGAGTGGGGCAGGTCGGGCACAAGGGCAAAAGAAGTTTCGCGGCGGGCGAAGTGATGTTTCTTGGTGGGAATATAAATTTCCCTTGGGCGATTTATAGGCGAAGCGAGGGGGTGCGGTCTAGTGGTTTGTGAAATTTTTTATCCTGTCAGGAAAGTTCTGGTCAGGCGTTCACCGCGAACTGGCCGTGAGGCTATGATTGCTCCATGAGCTCCCCACCCCCGCTTCGCCAACCGTGCCCCCCTGGCGCCTGTGACTGCGGCCGCGAACACCTGGTCGAGCACCCGCCGGCGGCCCAGCGCATCCTGCTGCTCACCCGCCAGGAAGAAAAGCGCCTGCTCGAACGCTTGGAACACCTCAAGGACCTCGAAGACCTGCAGCGTCTGCAGCTGAAGCTGTACGAAAACCTCGGCATCCGCGTGCACATCAGCCCAGGCTTCAACGAGGTACGTACCATGCGCGGCATCGTTATTGAACTGGACGACCAGCCCGGCCTGTGCCGCAAAACCCGCCAGTCGATCCCGGCCGCGATCCGCCGGGGCCTGGAACGCAATCCAGAGGTGGCGTTCCGCTTGCTGGATGCTCACGACCTGTTGCGTAACACCTGAGAGCAGGCGCGTTTTTTGTTGGAGCGGCCTTGCCGGGGCGCTAATTTTTATGAAGCGTCCTACGTCTACCTGAGAACCTCCCTGCGCCAAGCGCGCAGCGGCATCCAACACTCAAGGAGACAGGCAATGACTTCCGTATTCGACCGCGACGATATCCAGTTCCAGGTAGTGGTCAACCACGAAGAGCAATATTCCATCTGGCCGGACTACAAGGCCATCCCCGAAGGTTGGCGCGCGGTGGGCAAGAGCGGCCTGAAGAAGGATTGCCTGGCCTACATCGACGAAGTGTGGACCGACATGCGCCCCCTGAGCCTGCGCCAGCAGATGGCTGAAGCTGCCGCTCAGTGACCACGCTCAACCTGCTGTGCCTGCCTTACTCCGGGGCCAGTGCTATGGTCTACAGCCGCTGGCGGCGCAAGCTGCCGGCCTGGCTGCAGGTGCGCCCGGTAGAGTTGCCCGGGCGCGGCGCGCGCATGGGCGAGCCGCTGCAGACCGACATGCAGGCCTTGGCCCGGCAGCTGGCCAGCGAGCATCGGCTGACCGCCAACGCCCCATACGCGTTGCTTGGCCACAGCCTGGGCGCTTTGCTGGCCTTTGAGCTGGCCCACGAACTGCACGCGCTGGGCTGCCCGCCACCGTCCGCGTTGTTCGCCTGCGGCACCGCAGCGCCGACCCGGCGCGAGGACTATGACGGCAACAACTGGCGCGTGCCCAAGAGCGACGATGAACTCAAGCACGAGCTGCGCGAGCTCAACGGCACCCCGCCAGAGGTGCTGGACAACGCCGAGCTGATGAGCCTGACGTTGCCGATCCTGCGTGCCGACTTTCTGCTCTGCGGCCGTTACCTCTACCGCCAGCGGCCGGCCTTGCCGTGCCCACTGCACGTGCTGGGGGGCGAAGCGGATCGGGCCAGCGCAGAGCAACTGCAGGCCTGGCGCCAGGAGACCCACGGCACGTTCACGCTGCAGATGTTCCCTGGCGGCCACTTCTTTATCCATGAACACGAAGACCAGGTGCTCGGCGCGCTGACGCAGGCCCTTGAAGCGCATAGGCTTTCTGCCTGATTGACGCCGCCGCCTGCCTGGGGGAGGCTAGGCCTTTTCCCAGGCAAGGGGCAGACAATGCTGATCGAACATCGCAAGGCCACGCTGCTGGTCGTCGACATCCAGGAAAAACTCATCGGCGCCATGAGCGACCCGCAAGGCACCGGCGACCGCGCGCGCTGGTTGCTGGCCGCCTGTGCCGACCTGGAGCTCCCGGTGGTGATTTCCGAGCAGTACCCCAAAGGTCTGGGCCATACCTTGCCTGCACTGCTCGCCGCTGCCCAGGCTGCCGAGGTGGTGGAAAAGACCCATTTCTCGTGTGTGGCCGCCGAGTGCCTGCCCGCCAGCCTGATGGCCCGCGAGCAGGTAATCGTCTGCGGCATGGAAACCCACGTCTGCGTGCTGCAGACCGTGCTCGGCCTGCTGGCCCTGGGCAAGCAGGTGTTCGTGGTCGAGGATGCCTGTGACAGCCGCACGCCGGCCAACAAGGCGGCGGGGCTGGCACGCATGCGCCAGGCCGGGGCGCAGGTGGTGACCCGGGAAATGGTGTTGTTCGAGCTCATGGGCAGCGCCAGCCACCCGCAGTTCCGCCATATCAGCAAGACCTACATGGTCGGTGAACAGCCCTGAACGGGCGGCTGCTGGCGGCAGGGCTGATGGCCCTGGCGCTGTTGCAGGGCTGCGCCGGGCGCCACGAGGAAGAACCTGAAGCCGACCCGGCCAAGGTGCGTGCCCAGCTGCTGCGCCTGTTGCCAGCGCAGGCCAAGGACCGCGAAGGCTGGGCCAAGGACATCCAGTTGGCCTTCGAGGCTCAGCGCATCACGCCGAGCAAGCGCAACCTGTGCGCCGTGCTGGCGGTGACCGAGCAGGAGTCGACCTTCAACGCCGACCCGCAGGTGCCAAACCTCGGGCGCATCGCCCGCGAAGAAATCGACCGCCGTGCGGCGCGCCTGCACATCCCCGGTCTGCTGGTCGACGGCGCACTGAAGACCCCCTCGGGTAACGGCCAGAGCTATCAGCAGCGCCTGCTGGCGGTGCGCAGCGAGAAGCAGCTGAGTGCGCTGTACGACGAGTTCATCGCTCGCCTGCCACTGGGCAAGACCTTGCTTGGGGACTTGAACCCGGTGCACACCGGTGGGCCGATGCAGGTCAGCATCGAGTTCGCGGAAAAGCACGCCAAGGATTATCCCTACGCCTACGACGGCACCATTCGCCAGGAAGTGTTCAGCCGCCGTGGGGGCATGTACTTCGGTATTGCCCACCTGCTCGGCTACCCGACGCATTACGAACGGCAGCTGTACCGCTTCGCCGATTTCAACGCGGGTTGGTACGCCAGCCGTAATGCCGCGTTCCAGGCAGCCTTGAGCAAGGTCACGGGGGCGGACCTGGCGCTGGATGGCGACCTGATCGCCCCGGGTTCGATCATGCCCGGCAGCACCGAGCAGGCAGCGCGCAAGCTGGGGGTGAAGCTGGGGCTGCGTAATCCACAGATCCGCAGCCAGCTGGAATTGGGGGATAGCCTGGCGTTCGAGGACAGCAAGCTGTACAGCGGCGTGTTTGCCCTGGCCGATGCGGCGGCAGGCAAGCCGGTGGCGCGGGCGGTGCTGCCCGGGATCGAGCTGAAGAGCCCGAAGATCACCCGCAAGTTGACCACTGCGTGGTTTGCCGGGCGGGTGGATGAGCGCTATGAACGGTGCATGAACCGGTAGTTTTTTTGCCTGTACCGGTTTCTTCGCGTCGGTTTGCGTGGGGATGGCGTCAGGGCCATCCTGTGCTCGCCATGACAGGTTCAGCGCCTATGGAATCGAGCGCCG
>NZ_BCAZ01000016.1:0-107924 GCF_001320205.1 Pseudomonas sp. NBRC 111123 | reverse complement strand
CGGCGCTCGATCTCACTGGCGCAAAACCCCTCAAGCCCTGAACCTCTAGAGGCCGTGGTTATGCACTGCGCGCCTGCGCCACCCCCGCAGTCGCTGTTCCAGCTGCAACGGGCTGTCGAGCTGCTGGCGCCGTGCCTGGCTGAGCAGGATCAGTGCAAGCTCTGCCGTGACCTGTGCATCGGCGCTGGCATGGTGACGCTCATCGACCTGCAGGCCAAAGCGCGCCACCCAGTCGTCCAGCCCGGCCTCGCGCAGTACGGTGTCGGGGTTGAGCATCGGTGCCAGCTCTGCAACGTCGAGGAAGGGCAGCTGCAAGCGATGGCCCAGGCTTTCCTTCAAGGCACGGGCAAGCATGCGCTGGTCGAACGGCGCATGAAACGCCAGCACCGGGCTGTCGCCGATGAATTCGAGCAGGTCGAGCAAGGCCTCGGCCGGGTCGCTGCCAGCAGCCAAGGCACTTGGCCCAAGGCCGTGGATCAGTACGCTGGCGTTGGTTTTCTGTTCTGGGCGGTGCAGGGTGCGTTCGAACTGCTGAGCGAAATCGATCGCCCCGTCCTCGATGGCCACCGCGCCGATCGACAGCACCTGGTCACGATTGGGGTTCAGGCCACTGGTTTCCAGGTCGAGTACGACCCAACGCTGCTCACGCAACGCGCACACGCCCAGTGGCCTGGCCTTGGGCAGCCGAGCCAGGCGCTGGCGCAAGGCATCGCTTAGCAGCGGGGCGGCAGGGCGCAGCCAGGCGAACAGGCTCATAACTGATACCGCAGGGCCAGGCTGCTCTGCAGGCGCTGGGCCTGGCGCAGGGATTCGCGCAGGATGCGCCGGTCCAGATGGTTGAGGCTGTCCGGATCTACGCGGTTGGAGTACGGCAGGTTGTCGCGGGTCTGGCGCTGGTGCTGCTGCATGCGGGTTTGCTGAATGAAGTGGTAGGCCTCTTCATAAGCGGCGCCGTCGAGCGCTTCGATGACCCCTTTGCCGACCAGCTGGCGTAGGCGCTCCAAGGTGTTGCAGGCGCCAATGCCATTGGCCAGGGCCAGCAGGCGGGCGCCATCGACGAAAGGTGTCAGGCCCTGGACCTTGAGATCGAGGGTAGCGGCCTTGTCGTTGCCCTGGCGGGTCAGCACGAACTCGCGCAGGCGGCCCACCGGAGGGCGCTGGCGCAGGGCGTTGTCGGCCAGCATACGCTGGAAGATCCGGTTGTCCGCCACTTGCTGCAGCAGTTGCTGGCGCAGTTGTTCACAGCCGTGTTCGTCGCCCCAGACCACGCGCAGGTCGAAGTAGATGCTCGAACCCAGCAGGTTCTCCGGGCTGGCTTCGCGCACGAAGCTGGCAAAGCGCCGTGCCCACTGCGCGCGTGACAGGCACAGCTCGGGGTTGCCGGCCATGACGTTGCCCTTGCACAGGGTGAAGCCGCATTGGGCCAGGCACTGGTTGATGTACTGCGCCAGGGGCAGCAGGCGTGTACGAATGGCCTCGGCTTCAGCGTCATCGGCAGCTTCGAAGAGGATGCCGTTGTCCTGGTCAGTGTGCAGGGTCTGCTCGCGTCGCCCTTCGCTGCCGAAGCACAGCCAGCTGAACGGCACCCCGGGGTCGCCACGTTCGGCAATGGCCAGCTCGATCACCCGGCACACTGTGTGGTCGTTGAGCAGGGTGATGATCTGGGTGATCTGCATCGAAGAGGCGCCGTGTGCGAGCATGCGCTCGACCAGCTGGCCGATCTCGCCGCGCAATTGCACCAGAGCGTCGAGACGGGGTGCATGGCGGATGGTGCGCGCCAGATGCACAAGGTCGACCCGCTGCAGGGAGAACAGGTCGCGCTCCGAGACCACGCCACACAGGCGCTGGTTGTCTACCAGGCAGACGTGGGCGATATGCCGTTCGGTCATCGCCATGGCCGCATCGAAGGCGCTGGCCTGTGGGCTGAGGTAGAACGGCCTGGCGGTCATGTGCTGCTCGATCGGCGCGCCGAGGTCGGCATCAGCGGCGGCCACCACCTGGCGCAGGTCGCGCAGGGTGAAGATGCCCACCGGATAGCGCTGCGGGTCGATCACCACGATGCTGCCGACCTGCTGTTCATGCATCAGCCGCACAGCCTCGCGCAGCGGCGTATCCGGCGCACAGACCACCGGGTGACGCATGGCCAGTTCGCCCAGGGGGGTATTCAGCGAGTACTGGGTGCCGAGGGTTTCCACCGCGCGTTGGCGTACTTGCTGGTTGACCTGGTCGAGCAGGCTGCTGACTCCGCGCAGGGCAAAATCTCGAAACACTTCCGACATTGAGAACACGCGGATGAACGCGGCTTTGTTCAGTTGCAGGCAGAAGGTGTCTTCGCCCGCCAGGTGTTCGGTGCGCGTCGCCCGCTCGCCCAGCAGTGCCGCCAGCGGGAAGCATTCGCCGCCGGTGATCTCGAAGGTGGTTTCCACCCCGGGCTTGACCAGGTGCTGGCGCTCGCCGACCACTCGGCCCTGCTTGACGATGTAGAAGTGCTCGACTGGCCCGTCCGTGGGTTTGATGATGCTTTCGCCACTGGCATAGAAGCGCAGCTGGCACTGTTCCACCAGGAAGGCCAGATGGCTCTGCTCCATCTGGTTGAACGGCGGGAAACGCTGCAGGAACTGCAAGGTGCCCTGGATATTCTGCAGTACTGCCGTTCTACCCGCCTGGTTGTAGGCGTCCTTTTTGCTCATGACACTGACCGTATCGCTACGCCGAACTATATATATCTATATATAGGTGCCGGCCTTGTTGTTCTCGGCTCCCATGGTCGGCTGGCAGCGGGGTGGTGCCCATTGGACGTAAGTCTAGTGAACCGTGGCTGTCAAAGACCCGACGAAAGGCGAGCGGGGTTACAGGGGTTTTGTGGTCCTAATCACTGAGCGGGATTTTTTTGACGAGATGACCATGGCTGAGCATGAAGACATCCTGAGTGACGCCGAACGCGAGGCGTTGGCCGTGGTAAGCGCACCTGTTGCGCCGAGTCCTGTGGTACTGGTTGTCGATGACAACCCGGTCAACAGCGAGGCGCTGAAGCTCTACCTGAAGAGCAGGGGCATCGAGAGCATGACGGCTGACGGGGCGCAGGAGGCAATGCTCAAACTGCATTACGAACCGCGCATCGCCCTGATGATCACAGACCTGCGCATGCAGCCCAACGATGGCCTGGAACTGATCCGGCAGATTCGCGAGTCGGAGCGGGCGGCGTTGTCGATCATCGTGGTGTCGGGCGACACCGATGTGAAGGAGGCGGTGGACGTGATGCACCTGGGGGTGGTGGATTTTCTGCTGAAGCCGGTGGATCTGGGGAAACTGCTGGGGCTGGTGAAAAAGGAACTGAAAATCGAGTAGTGCAGGACTGGGGCTGCCTTGCAGCCCTCTCGCGACACAAGGCCGCACCTCAAGGGATCGCATATTCCTGTAGGAGCGGCCTTGTGTCGCGAGAGGGCCGCAAAGCGGCCCCTTGCGGTTTACAGCCCGTTACGCGCCTTGAACTCGCGGCGACGGCGGTGCAGCACCGGCTCGGTGTAGCCGTTCGGTTGCTTGGCACCTTCGAGCACCAACTCCACTGCAGCCTGGAAGGCCACGTTGTCGTCGAAGTTCGCTGCCATCGGCCGGTACTGGGCGTCACCGGCGTTCTGCTTGTCGACCACCGCAGCCATGCGCTTGAGGCTCTCTACCACCTGCTCCTCGCTGACGATGCCATGGCGCAGCCAGTTGGCCAGCAGCTGGGCCGAGATGCGCAGGGTGGCTCGGTCTTCCATCAGGCCGACGTTGTTGATGTCCGGCACTTTCGAGCAACCCACGCCGTGGTCAATCCAGCGCACGACGTAGCCAAGGATGCCCTGGGCGTTGTTGTCCAGCTCGTTGCGGATCTCTTCAGCCGACCAGTTGGTGTCGGCTGCCAATGGGATGGTCAGGATGTCATCGACCGACGCCGGCGTGCGCGAAGCCAGCTCGCGCTGACGTGCCTGCACATCGACCTTGTGGTAGTGCAGGGCGTGCAGGGTGGCGGCGGTTGGCGACGGTACCCAGGCAGTGTTGGCGCCTGCCAGCGGGTGAGCGATCTTCTGCTCGAGCATGGCGGCCATCAGGTCAGGCATGGCCCACATGCCCTTGCCGATCTGCGCACGGCCTTGCAGGCCAGTGGCAAGGCCCACATCGACGTTGTTGTTCTCGTAGGCGCCGATCCACTTCTCGTTCTTCATGGCGCCCTTGCGCACTACGGCGCCGGCTTCCATCGAGGTGTGGATTTCGTCACCGGTGCGGTCGAGGAAGCCGGTGTTGATGAACACCACGCGCTCGGCGGCAGCCTTGATGCAGGACTTCAGGTTGACCGTGGTACGGCGCTCCTCGTCCATGATGCCGACCTTGACGGTGTTGCGTGGCATGCCCAGCAGGTCTTCGACGCGGCTGAAGATCTCGGCGGCGAAGGCGACTTCTTCCGGGCCGTGCATCTTCGGCTTGACGATGTATACGCTGCCGCTGCGTGTGTTTTTGCGGGTGGTGTTGCCGTTGAGGTTGTGCAGGGCGATCAGGTTGGTGAACAGACCGTCCTGGATGCCTTCAGGGATTTCATTGCCCTGGCCATCGAGAATCGCCGGGTTGGTCATCAGGTGACCCACGTTGCGCACGAACAGCAGCGAACGGCCGTGCAGGGTTACGCTGCCACCATTGGGAGCGGCGTATTCGCGGTCCGGGTTCATGGTGCGGGTGAAGGTCTTGCCACCCTTGCTCACGCTTTCGGCCAGATCGCCCTTCATCAGGCCCAGCCAGTTGCGGTAGACGATGACCTTGTCATCGGCATCGACGGCGGCGACCGAGTCTTCGCAGTCCATGATGGTGGTCAGTGCCGATTCCATCAGGATGTCTTTGACGCCGGCGGCATCGGTGCTGCCGACGGGCGTGCTGGCGTCGACCTGGATCTCGAAGTGCAGGCCGTTGTGCTTGAGCAGCACGGCGGTCGGCGCCTTGGCGTCGCCATGGAAGCCGATCAGCTGTGCGTCATCACGCAGGCCGCTGTTGCTGCCGCCTTTCAGCGCAACGACCAGCTTGCCGCCTTCGATGCGGTAGCCAGTGGAGTCGACGTGGGAGCCGGCCGCCAGCGGTGCGGCTTGGTCGAGGAAGGCGCGGGCGAAGGCGATGACCTTGTCGCCCCGGAGCTTGTTGTAACCCTGGCCTTTCTCGGCGCCGCCTTCTTCGCTGATGGCATCGGTGCCGTACAGCGCGTCGTACAGCGAACCCCAACGGGCGTTGGCGGCGTTCAGGGCGAAGCGGGCGTTCATCACCGGGACGACCAGCTGCGGGCCGGCCATGTGGGCGATTTCTTCGTCCACGTTCTGGGTGGTGGCCTGGAAATCGTCGGCTTGTGGCAGCAGGTAGCCGATTTCCTGGAGGAATGCTTTGTAGGCTACGGCGTCGTGTGCCTGGCCTTTGCGTGCCTGGTGCCAGGCGTCGATCTTGGCTTGCAGCTCGTCGCGCTTGGCCAGGAGGGCTTTGTTCTTGGGGGCGAGGTCGTTGATGATCTTTTCCGCCCCGGCCCAGAACGCATCGGCTTTGATGCCGGTTCCAGGGATCGCTTCGTTGTTGACGAAGTCATACAGGGCCTTGGCGACCTGAAGGCCACCGACTTGAACGTATCCAGTCATTGCTTGCCTCACCTCTGCTCAGCTATTTCGCTTTCGCTCTTCTGTATTAAGCCTGTAGCGCTTCTCTAAACACGGCACCAGTTCATGCTCTCGCCACTCACGAGAGCGGCTGGGTGCGGCTCGCCAGGCAGGCTGGCGGGCGGTTGGCGTATTTTCACAGGCGCCTTGGCAGACATCGAAACGACGTTTTGTAGTCCGCGCCAGCGCATACTACATGAAGCAGCAGGCAGGTAAACATCAGACTAAAAGCGTCGCTCTGCGACCGGGTGGTCGCGTTGGGTCACGCTGGGAATTGGTATGTTCGCAAAAAACCGGTGGATTGTTCCAGATAAATCTTGAAACAGTACACGATTAGTTCCGCGGACGGCCCTGCGGCAGGTTGCCGCGCCTTGCCTATACTGAGTCGATTCCCCGTATTTCCGCCGCTCAGGGCGGCTCGAAGCAGAGGAAGCCCCTGTGGATCATCTTGTATTGACCGTGATTGCCCCGGACATGGCCGGCCAGGTGGAGCGCATAGCCCAGTGCATTGCCGATCATAACGGCAACTGGCTGGAGAGCCGCATGTCGCGGATGGCCGGGCAGTTTGCCGGGATCCTGCGGGTAGCGGTGCCAGCCGAAAGTTATGACGAGCTGGTGAAGTCTCTGCAGGCGCTGGAGCAATACGATATTCGCGTGCTTATTGCCGAGAGTGGCATAGAACCGTCCTGCACCTGGAAACCGATTGCCATGGAGCTGGTGGGCAATGACCGCCCGGGGATCGTGCGCGATATCACTCGCTTGCTGGCGGATCATGGCGTGAACCTGGAGCGCTTCACCACCGAAGTGCGGCCGGCACCGATGAGCAGTGAGCCGCTGTTCCATGCTGATGCCTTGCTGGCGTTGCCGCTGACATTGTCGCTGGATGAATTGCAGCAGGAGCTGGAAAGCCTGGCGGATGACTTGATGGTGGAGTTGAAGCTGCGACCGGAGGACTGATCTGAAACGGCCGGGGCCGCTCGCAGCCGATTCGCGGCCCTCTGCGGTTATCCCGATTTCACGGGGAAGGCCCTGTGGATAAGCTGGGGGCTCACCTCTACAGCCCATACGTGGCAAGCGCTCCCAAGGTTTGAGCAAAAAACGTACAGAAATCAGTCGCTTGTGCACAAAGCACGGGGACGAGGGTGTGGATAACCTTTGGAGATGTTGCTGCAGGCCACAAAATACGTGGCCTGCAAGGTTTTGATCACTTTTTGATCAGGCACGCTTGCGCAGATTCAACCAGGCGTCGACGCTATATACCGCCAATCCCGCCCAGATGAAGATGAACGCCATCAGGCTGCTCGACGACAGGTGCTCGTCAAACAGCAGTACTGCCTGCAGCAGCACCAAGGTTGGCGCCAGGTACTGCAGGAAGCCCAGCGTGGTGTAGGGCAGGTGACGCGCAGCGGCGTTGAAGCACACCAGCGGCACCAGGGTCACAGGGCCCGCAGCCATCAGCCACAATGCCTGGCTGCTGCTGTAGAACTCGCTCTGCGCGCTCATCGCCGCCGGGTGCAGCAACATCCAGCCCAGCGCCAGTGGCACCAGCATCCAGGTTTCCACTACCAGGCCGGGCAGTGCAGCAACCGGTGCCTGTTTGCGGATCAGGCCATAGAAGCCGAAGCTCAGCGCCAGTGCCAACGACACCCACGGCAGGCTGCCCACCTGCCATACCTGCTGCGCAACGCCTACCGCCGCCATGGCCACCGCCAGCCATTGCAGGCGGCGCAGGCGCTCGCCAAGCAGCAGCATGCCCAGCAGCACATTGATCAAAGGGTTGATGTAGTACCCCAGGCTGGCTTCGAGCATGCGGCCGTTGTTGACCGCCCAGACATAGGTCAGCCAGTTGCCGGCGATCAATGTACCGCTCAGTGCCAGGATCGCCAGGCGGCGAGGGTTTTCACGCAGCTCGCGCCACCAGCCGGGGTGCTTCCACACCAGCAGCAACAGTGAACCGAACAGCGCCGACCAGAGCACCCGGTGGACGATGATTTCCACCGCCGGAATGCTCTGGATAGCTTTGAAGTACAGCGGGAACAAGCCCCAGATGATGTAGGCACCAAGGCCCAGAAGGTACCCGCGGCGCGGGTTTGCAGCTTGCATGGTGAATCCTTGCTGAATAAAGCGACGCCTATTGTAGACAGAGGCGCGCTCGCTTCTAGAACAATTTCAGCGGTTGCTCGTCCAGCGCAGCCAGTTGTTCGCGCAAGGCGAGAATCTGGTCGCCCCAGTAACGTGGCTGCCCGAACCAGGGGAAGCTTGGCGGGAACGCCGGGTCGTCCCAGCGGCGTGCCAGCCAGGCGCTGTAATGCAGTTGGCGCAGGGCACGCAGCGGTTCGATCAGGGCCAGCTCGCGTGGGTCGAAATCGTGGAACTCGTTGTAGCCGTCAACCAGTTCCGCCAGTTGCCCCAGGCGCTCCTCGCGGCTGCCGGCGAGCATCATCCACAGGTCCTGCACTGCTGGGCCCATGCGGCAGTCGTCGAGGTCGACCACGTGGTACACCTCGTCGCGGTGCATCAGGTTGCCAGGGTGCAGGTCGCCATGCAGGCGAATCGCCTTGTGCGGGGTGCGGGCGTAGATGGCCTCGACACGCTTGAGCAGGTCACGGGCCACCGATTCGAAGGCCGGCAGCAACTCCTTGGGCACGAAACCGCCTTCGAGCAAGGTATTCAGCGAGGCGTGGCCGAAGTTGTCCACAGCCAGTGCTTCGCGGTGTTCGAAGGGGCGTGCCGCGCCTACTGCATGCAGGCGGCCGAGCAGTTGCCCAAGGGGGTAGAGCTGGTCGAGGTTGCCCGGCTCCGGCGCATGGCCGCCGCGACGGGGGAACAGGGTGAAACGGAAGCCTTGGTGTTCGAACAGGGTCCTGCCTTCGTGCTGCAGCGGGGCGACCACCGGTACCTCGCAATCGGCAAGCTCGGCGGTGAACTGGTGTTCTTCGAGAATCGCTTCGTCGCTCCAGCGGCCGGGGCGGTAGAACTTGGCGATCAAGGGTTGCGAGTCTTCGATGCCCACCTGATAGACGCGGTTTTCGTAGCTGTTCAGCGCCAGGATCCGGGCATCGCTGAGAAAGCCCAGGCTTTCCACGGCGTCCAGGACCAGGTCGGGGGTGAGGGTGTCGAAGGGGTGGGACATGGAAGCTCCGGGAGGTGGGCGGCATGTCGGCATGGTACCGCATTCCAGGGCCTGCTCTGACTTCGCCTGAGCTTGCCCTTTCGCGGGTAAACCCGCTCCCACAGATACGGCATCATGCCTGAGGTTGGTGAAGCCTCTGAGGGGGCGGGTTTACCGGTGAAAGGGCCGGGTCAGGCTACACCGGTACCCCCAGCAGCACGTAGGACGGATGGAACTGCACCTTCACTTTGCTTCCTTCCTTGACCGACTGCTCGACCAGCCAAGCGGCCTCGGCGATCGCACACAACGTCTGCCCATTGCCCAGTGCCAACCGTACCTCGCTTTCGCCCTGTGCATCTGCCAGCACCTCCTCGACAGTGGCATTGAGCACGTTGCTTCCCGCCTCGGCTTCATCTTCCGCGCCCAGCAGCTGCACCCAACCGGCCTTGAGCAGCGCCATCACTGTGGTCCCCAGGGTCAGCTCCAGCCGTGCCGTGCTGTCATGGGTAATCAGCGCATCGATCTCCAGCCCGCCGCCCAGCGCCAGGTTGACCCGATCATGCCGGCCCTCCCTGCGTAGCCCACTGACTTGCCCCTGCAACTGATTGCGCGCACTGGTGCGCAACATCAGGCGGCCAAGCAGGTCGAGGTCACTGGACTCCTCCGCGGCTTCGAGAATCTGTGCCTGCAGTGCCTGTAGTTTCTGGTACAGGCGCAGCACCCGCTCACCCTCTGGCGAAAGCCTCGCGCCACCACCGCCACGCCCCCCCGTGCTGCGCTCGACCAAGGGCTGGCTGGCCAGGTTGTTGAGTTCATCGATCGCATCCCAGGCAGACTTGTAGCTGATGCCGGCAGCCTTGGCCGCGCGGGTGATCGAGCCTTGCTCGGCGATGTGCTGGAGCAGGGCGATGCGCTGCGGGCGGCGGGCGATGTGCTGGGTGAGCAGGGTGGGCAGTGACATGGTGGCGCCTATCTGGAACTGACCCGTCAAGCTTGCCCCGGTTTTGCCGTGCGTGCCAGGCAATACACATCGATCCTGCGTGCTCCGGCCTGGCGCAACAGCTGTGCGGTGGCCTGCGCGGTGGCCCCGGTGGTCAGCACGTCGTCGACCACCGCGACGTGTTTGCCCTCGAGCGAAGCCTCACCGGCAAGCGCGAATGCCTGGTGCAGGTTGCGACGGCGTGCCCGGGCATCCAGGTGTTGTTGAGCCGGCGTCTCGCGTGTGCGCAGCAGCAACCGCTCATTGCATTCGATAACCAACGCTTTCGACAGCCAGCGCCCTAGCATGCCGGCCTGGTTGAAGCCGCGCTTGCGCAGTCGACGCCGAGCCAGTGGTACA
This sequence comes from Pseudomonas sp. NBRC 111123, assembly GCF_001320205.1. NCBI lineage: Bacteria > Pseudomonadati > Pseudomonadota > Gammaproteobacteria > Pseudomonadales > Pseudomonadaceae > Pseudomonas > Pseudomonas sp. NBRC 111123. Next base: position 97,810 of record NZ_BCAZ01000016.1, on the reverse strand, counting down.
GGCAACAGCAGGTCTGGCTTGGGTAGGCCCTCCTGAAAGCGATGACTCAGGTTCAGGCTCAATATTTCGGCCATCAGCCGGCCAAGCGGCCATTGGCTGTTGTGCTTGAAGCGGCTGATCAGCGTGTCCAGCGGAAACCCGAAATGCCAGGGCGCAATGACCTGATCAAAGGCCGGCGGGCGGCGGCTGCACTGGGCACAGGTCAGGCCGGCCATCGCCAGGGGCAGGGCACAACGCAGGCAATGCTCGTCGTTCCAGGGCAGTTCCTGCTCGCAGGCAACACACAGCGGGTAGCGTTGCTCGGCGGGTTCGTTGCACAGCAAGCAGGAGTGATTAATATTCGTACACTTGTAAACCAGTGCTTTTAACCAAGGTTGACAGTTCATAGGCCTTCCATGACTATGCGAGCTATCCGTGATGCGCTGGCGGGCAGTTCTGCCTCGGCGCCAGTTACAGCCTAAACAAGGAAACGCCGATGAGCGCCAGCACAACTGCAACAACACGTCACGACTGGTCCCTGCCTGAGGTCAAGGCACTGTTCCAGCAGCCTTTCAATGACCTGCTGTTCCAGGCGCAGACCGTGCACCGCGCGCACTTCGACCCGAACCGCGTCCAGGTTTCGACGCTGCTGTCGATCAAGACCGGCGCTTGCCCGGAAGACTGCAAATACTGTCCGCAGTCCGGCCACTACAACACCGGGCTGGAAAAACAGAAGCTGATGGAAGTGCAGAAGGTGCTCGAGGAAGCCGCGCGCGCCAAAGCCATCGGCTCCACGCGCTTCTGCATGGGGGCGGCCTGGAAGCACCCGTCGGCCAAGGACATGCCCTACGTGCTGGAGATGGTCAAAGGCGTGAAGGCCATGGGCCTGGAAACCTGCATGACCCTCGGCAAGCTCGACCAGGAGCAGACCGCGGCCCTGGCCCAGGCTGGGCTGGACTACTACAACCACAACCTCGATACCTCGCCAGAGTTCTACGGCAGCATCATCACCACCCGCACTTACAGCGAGCGCCTGCAGACCCTGGCCTACGTGCGCGATGCCGGGATGAAGATCTGCTCCGGCGGTATTCTCGGCATGGGCGAGTCGCTGGATGACCGCGCCGGCCTGCTGATCCAGCTGGCCAACCTGCCCGAGCACCCAGAGTCGGTGCCGATCAACATGCTGGTCAAGGTAGCCGGCACCCCACTGGCCGAGGAAGAAGATGTCGACCCGTTCGACTTCATCCGCATGCTGGCGGTCGCCCGTATCCTCATGCCCAAGTCGCACGTGCGCCTGTCCGCCGGCCGCGAGCAGATGAACGAGCAGATGCAGGCATTGGCCTTCATGGCGGGCGCCAACTCGATCTTCTATGGCGAGAAGCTGTTGACCACCGCCAACCCGCAGGCCGACAAGGACATGCAGCTGTTCGCCCGCCTGGGCATCAAGCCTGAAGCGCGCGAAGAGCATGCCGACGAAGTGCACCAGGCGGCCATCGAGCAGGCCCTGGTCGAGCAACGCAGCAGCGAGCTGTTTTATAACGCAGCCATGGCCTGATATGGCCTTCGACCTGGCGGCGCGCCTGGCCGAACGGCGCGCCGCAGACCTTTATCGGCAGCGGCCATTGCTGGAAAGCCCACAGGGGCCTGAGGTAGTGGTCGACGGCCAGCGCTTGCTGGCCTTCTGCAGCAATGACTACCTGGGGCTTGCGAACCACCCTGAAGTGATCGCCGCCTGGCAGGCGGGCGCCGAACGCTGGGGTGTCGGTGGCGGCGCCTCGCACCTGGTGATCGGCCATAGCTCGCCGCACCATGCCGTCGAAGAAGCGTTGGCCGAACTGACCGGCCGCCCGCGTGCGCTGCTGTTTTCCACAGGCTACATGGCCAACCTTGGCGCCATCACCGCTCTGGTCGGGCAGGGCGACACGGTGCTGCAGGACCGCTTGAACCATGCGTCGCTGCTCGACGGCGGGTTGCTCAGCGGTGCCCGTTTCAGCCGCTACCTGCACAACGACGCTGGCAGCCTCGCCAACCGCCTGGGCAAAGCCACCGGCAACACGCTGGTGGTCACCGACGGCGTGTTCAGCATGGACGGCGACCTCGCCGACCTGCCGGCGCTGGCCGGCGTCGCCGGTGCCCGTGGTGCCTGGCTGATGGTCGACGACGCCCATGGTCTGGGCACCTTGGGTACGCAAGGCGGCGGCATCGTCGAGCACTTCGGCTTGGGCATCGAGGATGTACCGGTACTGATCGGTACGTTGGGCAAGGCCTGTGGCACCGCAGGTGCGTTTGTCGCCGGCAGCGAAGAGCTGATCGAAGCCCTGGTGCAGTTCGCCCGGCCGTATATCTACACCACCAGCCAGCCCCCGGCGCTGGCCTGCGCCACGCTCAAGAGCCTGGAACTGCTGCGCCGCGAAACCTGGCGCCGCGAGCACCTGGCTGCGCTGATCCGCCAGTTCCGCCAGGGCGCCGAGCAAATGGGCCTGCAACTGATGGACAGCCCGACGCCGATCCAGCCGATCCTGATCGGCGACAGTGCCCAGGCCCTTAAATTGTCGCGCATGCTGCGCGAACGCGGCCTGCTGGTGACCGCCATTCGCCCGCCTACCGTGCCTGCCGGCAGTGCGCGCCTGCGGGTAACCCTGAGCGCCGCGCACAGTGAGGCGCAGGTACAGCTATTGTTGAATGCATTGGGCGAGTGTTATCCACAGCTGGAGGCCGCCGATGCGTAACCGTTTGATCCTTCTTCCTGGCTGGGGGCTGGGCACCGCCGCCCTCGAGCCGCTGGCCGCCAGCCTGCGGGCTCAGGACGCGCGCCTGCAGGTCGAGCTGATGCCACTGCCGGAACTGGCCGAAGCCGATGTGCAGGCGTGGGTGGACTACCTCGACCGCAAATTGCCCAGCGATACCTGGCTCGGTGGCTGGTCTTTAGGTGGCATGCTCGCCAGCGAGCTGGCGCGCAAGCGCGGCGACCATTGCTGCGGCTTGCTGACCCTGGGCAGCAACCCCAGTTTCGTGGCCCGCCCCGATTGGCCCCACGGTATGGCCGGCGACACCTTCGGCACCTTCCTCGATGGTTGCCGCAGCCATACCTCGGTGACCCTCAAGCGCTTCCGCACGCTGTGCAGCGAGGGCGCCCTGCAACCTCGCACGCTGCTGCGGCAACTGGGTGTCGGTGTGCCAGACACCGACCCGCTGTACCTGGCTACTGGCCTTGAAGTGCTGGCCGGGCTCGATACCCGTGAAGCCCTGCAAGCCTATGCCGGCCCGCAGTTGCACCTGTTCGCCGGCAGCGATGCGTTGGTGCCGGCTGAAGCGGCCAAAGCCTTGAGCGAGCTGCTGCCCGATGTGGAAGTCGGCCTGGTCGAAGACAGTTCCCACGCCTTCTTGCTGGAGTATCCGCAGGAGCTGGCGGCGGGCATCAAGAGTTTCCTGCATGAGAGTGGCGATGACTGACCTTTCCCGTCCAACCCTGCCCGGTACGTTGCCGGACAAGCGCCAGGTGGCTGCCTCGTTCTCCCGTGCGGCGGCCAGCTACGACAGCGTCGCGGCCCTGCAGCGTGCAGTAGGGGTGAGCCTGCTGGACCAGCTGCCGGACGGCCTGACGCCGGCACGTTGGCTGGACCTGGGCAGTGGCACCGGGCATTTCAGCCGAGTGCTCGGCGAACGCTTCGAACAGGCAACCGGTGTGGCGGTGGATATCGCCGAAGGCATGTTGCGTCACGCCCGTGGCAAGCGCGGCGGGGCGCACTACCATGTTGCCGGTGATGCCGAGCGCCTGCCGCTGGGGGATGCCTGCGTCGACCTGGTGTTCAGCAGCCTGGCGGTGCAGTGGTGCGGTCAGTTCGCCCGTGTCCTCGATGAAGCCCGGCGGGTACTGCGCCCAGGTGGCGTGCTGGCCTTCAGCAGCCTGTGCGTTGGTACACTCGATGAGTTGCGCGCCAGCTGGCAGGCGGTTGATGGCATGGTGCATGTCAATCGCTTCCGCAGGTTCGAAGACTACCAGCGCCTGTGTGCCGCCAGTGGCTTCGCCCAGGTCAGCCTGCAGCGCCAGGCCCATGTGCTGCACTACCCCGATGTGCGTAGCCTGACCCATGAGCTCAAGGCCCTCGGTGCCCACAACCTCAACCCTGGGCGACCTTCAGGGCTGACCGGCCGGGCGCGCATGCAAGGCCTGTTGCAGGCCTATGAAGCGTTTCGCCAGCCCCAGGGGCTGCCAGCCACCTATCAAGTGGTCTATGGTGTGTTGCGCAAGCCACAGGCGTGAGAGGAGCAACATGAGCCAGGCCTATTTCATCGCCGGGACCGATACCGATGTCGGCAAGACCACCATCGCCGCCGGGCTGCTGCATGCGGCGCGGTTGCAAGGGCTGAGTACCTTGGGCGCGAAGCCGGTGGCTTCGGGTTGCACAGTGACGCCCAAAGGCCTGCGCAACAGCGATGCCCAGGTGCTGATCGACGAGAGTTCGATCAAGCTCGCTTATGAAGAGGTCAACCCGTTTGCCTTCGAGCCGGCCATTGCGCCGCACGTGGCTGCCCGGGAGGCGGGTGTTGCCCTGGAGGTCACCGAATTGTCCAGGGCCATGCGCCATGTGCTGGACCAAGGGGCCGACTTCACTCTGGTCGAAGGGGCGGGCGGTTGGCGAGTGCCATTGTCCGACCATGCCAACCTTTCGGACCTGGCGATTGCCCTTGAGCTGCCGGTGATTCTGGTGGTCGGGGTGCGCCTTGGCTGCATCAACCATGCGCTGCTCAGTGCCGAAGCGATTGCCCGGGATGGGCTGCAACTGGCGGGCTGGGTGGCGAATATCATTGAGCCCAGAACCTCCCGGCTGGAGGAAAACCTGGCCAGCCTGGCAGAGCGTTTACCAGCGCCGTGCCTGGGGCGAGTGCCGAAGCTCAAGCAGGCAACTGCCGATGCGGTGGCGGAACACTTGCAGCTCGACCTGCTGGATTGAACGTTGGCAGAAATGCCCGTGGGCTATCAGATAGCACCGAGCCATTAGGGATTTAAACGGGCCTTTTCGTGCCTGGCCTGCTTTAATTGGCCGTGTTCATATCCAGCGTCATTGGAGTTCTGACATGGAAATCACCGGCAGCACTGCGTATTACGCGGGCCTCAACGCCATCTACAACGGCCAGGATCGTGTCGATCAGGCCGCCGGCCAGATCGCCAATGCTTCGGTCGAGCGTTCTGCCACCAGCCAGTCCAGCGACTTCCAGGCCGAGCGCCTGCGTGGGGTCGACCGCAGCCAGCAGATGGACCTGGCAACCAGCACCGTGCAATTGGCCCTGGGCAAGACCGAGGTTGAACTTGGTGCAAAGGTGGCCAAGGCGTCCGACGAAATGCTTGGGCGCTTCATCGATACCTACGCCTGATTCTTGCCTCCCCCCGCTATCCCTGTGGGAGCGGGTTTACCCGCGAATGCGTCCGCCCAGACATCTCTGTTTTCTGGGCTGGCCCTTTCGCGGGTAAACCCGCTCCCACAGTCATTTCTGCCTGCGATTTCATGCGTTGGCATAAATGCCATCTTTCGCGGCGTAAATGGAACCATAGTCCCTCCTTGACATCGGACGGTGCTAAACGTAAGTTTCAAACAACTGTTTGACCGAAAGCCGACAAGAGCTGGTCGGTACCAGCGGTCCCCTACCGAACTCATCACAGAGGTTCATCGCAATGCCTGATTACAAAGCCCCCTTGCGTGATATCCGTTTCGTCCGCGACGAGCTGCTCGGCTACGAGGCGCATTATCAGAGCCTGCCGGGTTGCCAGGACGCAACGCCCGACATGGTCGACGCGATCCTGGAAGAAGGCGCGAAGTTCTGTGAGCAGGTGCTGTCGCCGCTGAACCGTGTCGGTGACCAGGAAGGCTGCACCTGGAGCGAGTCGGGTGTGAAGACCCCGACCGGTTTCAAGGCGGCCTACGAGCAGTTCGTGGAAGGCGGCTGGCCAAGCCTGGCGCATGATGTCGAGCACGGCGGCCAGGGCCTGCCGGAGTCGCTGGGCCTGGCCCTGAGCGAAATGGTCGGCGGTTCGAACTGGTCGTGGGGTATGTACCCAGGCCTGTCCCATGGCGCGATGAACACCATCTCCGCACACGGTACCGCCGAGCAGCAGCACACCTACCTGACCAAGCTGGTATCCGGCGAGTGGACCGGCACCATGTGCCTGACCGAGCCACATTGCGGTACTGACCTGGGCATGCTGCGCACCAAGGCCGAACCACAGGCCGACGGCAGCTACAAAGTGTCTGGCACCAAGATTTTCATCTCGGCCGGCGAACACGATATGGCCGACAACATCGTCCACATCGTGCTGGCGCGCCTGCCGGACGCTCCGGCGGGCACCAAAGGTATCTCGCTGTTCATCGTGCCGAAGTTCCTGCCCAACGCCGAAGGCGGTGTGGGTGAGCGCAACGGCGTGAGCTGTGGTTCCATCGAACACAAGATGGGCATCCACGGCAACGCCACTTGCGTGATGAACTTCGACAGCGCCACCGGCTACCTGATCGGCCCGGCCAACAAGGGCCTGAACTGCATGTTCACCTTCATGAACACCGCACGCCTGGGTACCGCGCTGCAAGGCCTGGCCCACGCCGAAGTGGCGTTCCAGGGCGGCCTGAAGTATGCCCGCGACCGCCTGCAGATGCGTTCCCTGACCGGCCCGAAAGCACCGGACAAAGCCGCTGACCCGATCATTGTCCACCCGGACGTGCGTCGCATGTTGCTGACCATGAAGGCCTTCGCCGAAGGCAACCGTGCGATGGTGTACTTCACCGCCAAGCAGGTCGACATCGTCAAGTACAGCCAGGACGAGGAAGCGCGCAAGAATGCCGACGCACTGCTGGCCTTCCTGACCCCGATCGCCAAGGCGTTCATGACCGAAGTCGGCTTCGAGGCCGCCAACCACGGTGTGCAGATCTATGGCGGCCACGGCTTCATCGCCGAGTGGGGCATGGAGCAGAACGTGCGCGACAGCCGTATCTCCATGCTGTACGAAGGCACCACCGGCATCCAGGCACTCGACCTGCTCGGTCGCAAGGTACTGATGACCCAGGGCGAAGCGCTCAAGGGCTTCACCAAGATCGTGCACAAGTTCTGCCAGGCGCAGGAGGGCAATGACGCTGTCAAGGAGTTCGTCGAGCCATTGGCAGCGCTGAACAAGGAGTGGGGCGAGCTGACCATGAAAGTGGGCATGGCCGCGATGAAGGACCGTGAAGAAGTGGGGGCCGCCTCGGTGGATTACCTGATGTATTCCGGTTACGCGTGCCTGGCCTACTTCTGGGCTGACATTGCACGCCTGGCTGCTGAAAAGCTGGCTGCCGGCACCAGCGAAGAGGCCTTCTACACCGCCAAGCTGCAGACCGCGCGCTTCTACTTCCAGCGCATCCTGCCGCGTACGCGCACCCATGTGGCCACCATGCTGTCGGGTGCCAACAACCTGATGGACATGAAAGAGGAAGACTTCTCGCTGGGTTATTAAGCCCGGTTGAGTTGCCAAGTAAAAAGCCGCTCCCCAGGGAGCGGTTTTTTTATTCTCGTTCTAATTCCACACGGGTTGAGTAACTTCTTTACTTGGTAGCTGGCAAAGCGGCAATAGCTTGCGCAGCGCAGCGTTAATGCGCGTGTATTTGTTCTTGTCGACTTTGGTCGGCCGTGTTCCAAGGGCTCCGCTCAATAGCGGGCCCCGCTCATCAAGTTTGAGCAAATACATTGCCAACTTTTACTCGGCGGCGCTCAGGCCATTTACTGCTGGGGTTTGCGCGGTTAGCCAGCAGGCTGATGGGGAATGGCCCCCATAAGTGGGGGGTAAGTTAACACCGGAACTGAGGAACGTTGGGGGTCAGCATTTATTGGCATGACGCCCTAAGTAAACTGATATAAAAAATAGTGAATGTTTCCCGTCGACATACTTTGTTACAGCTATCGTGGCATTAAGCGCACTCAGTGGCGTGAACGATCAGTCTGTAAACCTGAGCCGTCGGGAAGTCCATCATGGTCAAGTATCTTGGTAACTTGCGAGTCCCCCACCTGGCCTGTGCGGCAGCGATGACCCTCTGCGCTGCCGGCTTGCCGTTCATGAGCGTTCGGGCCGCGGACCCGGCCGAGCCCGCGCCGGTCGTGCCGGATGTGCCCAGCCTGCAGTCACTGCGTGGCATGACGCCGCCGGACCCTTCAGGTACCGAGGGGGGGCGCAAGGTCGACCTGATGTCCGATTATGTGATCAATCGTGGGGCGGTGGTGCTGTTGGGCAAGGCCCTGTTCTGGGACATGGCGGTCGGCAGCGATGGCGCCACCGCCTGCGCGTCATGCCACTACCACGCGGGTGTCGATCATCGGATCACCAACCAGATCAACCCCGGCCAGGCCAATACCAATGCCAATGTCGCGTCGATCTTCAACAAGCCGTTCACGGCCGCCGATATTCCCGGCGACGTGCCGAGCTACGCGATGCGCTCCGCAGGCAAGGGCGGCCCGAACTACACGTTGAAAAAAGGCGACTTCCCGACCCACGTGCTGGCCAACCCCCTGGATCGCAACTCAGCGATCGTCTATTCCAGCGATGACGTCATTGGCTCACAAGGTGTGTTCGACGCCAACTTCGTCAAACCCCGTCAATCGCGCTTCGACAAGTGCACCCAGCAACCGGACGGTATTTTCCAGGTAGGCGGCATCAACGTGCGCCGCGCCACCGGGCGCAATGCGCCGTCGGTGATCAATGCTGCATTCAACGTGCGCAACTTCTGGGATGGCCGGGCCAACAACGTGTTCAACGGCCTGTCGCCGTTCGGTAACCGCGACCCTGACGCGGGGATCTTCGTCACCAAGGATGCCAGCGGCGTGGCAGTCAAGGTACGCCTGGCCCTCAAGGATGCCTCGGCAGCCTCGCAAGCCGTCGGCCCACCCGGCAGTGCGGTGGAAATGTCCTGTGGCGGGCGCACCTTCGCCGACATTGGCCGGCGCATGCTCGACACCATGATGCTCAAGGGGCAGAAGATCTCGCCCACCGACTCGGTACTCGGGCCGGTCTCCAGCGCCCGCCGGCCGACCTACCGCGAACTGATCAGGAACGCCTTCCAGCCACGCCTGTGGAATGCCACGCAACAGGTCTTGCTGGGCGGCGAACCCTACAGTCAGATGGAGGCCAACTTCCCGCTGTTCTTCGGCCTGGCAATTCAGATGTATGAGTCCACGCTGATTTCCGACCAGGCGCCGTTGGATGCCTATCTGCAGGGCGATCACACCGCCATGAATGCGCAGCAGGTGCAAGGCATGCAACTGTTCCTGGGCAAGGGCAAGTGCGTCGCCTGCCATGGTGGTGCGGAGTTGACCAACGCCGGCAGCCGGCTGCTGTTCCAGCCACGTGAGCGCATCGAGCGCATGGTCATGGCCGACGGCCTGACCACGCTCTATGACAACGGCTTCTACAACACCGGTGTACGCCCGACCTCGGAAGACCTGGCGCTGGGCGGTTCGGACGCCTGGGGCAATCCGTTGTCCTTCACCCGCCAGTACAACACCCAACTTCAAGGCGGGAATATCCCTGACCCTCTGGATGTCGATGTGTGCACCTTCGAGGCACCGCTGAGCGCAGCGGTCCCCTGCGACCCGACACTCAAGCCCAGTGTCGGCTTCCGCGACTCGGTCGATGGCGCCTTCAAGACGCCTACCCTGCGTAACATCGCGCTGACCGGGCCGTACTTCCACAATGGCAGCCGGGCAACGCTGCAACAGGTGATGGAGTTCTACAACCGTGGCGGCGACCGGCGTGGCGAAGATGCAAGCAACACCAGCGGCTTCGAACACCCGGCAGTCAATCAGCACAACGGCTCCAACCTTGACCCAGACATGACCCCGCTGAACCTGACCCCGGATGAGGTAGAGGCACTGGTCAAGTTCATGGAGGTCGGCTTGACCGATCCGCGCGTTGCCTGGGAACGGGCACCGTTCGATCACCCGTCATTGATACTGCCACAGGGTGAGAAGGGGGATGAAAACTCCGTCGGTCAAAAACCGGCCAGTGCACAGACCACTTCGCGGCAAGCGCAAGACGCCGAATTCCAGCTCAATGCCGTCGGTGCTTCAGGTCGCTCCACGCTGCAAGGACCGCTGCAGCCATTCAGCAACGACCTGTAGCGGGGCTGTGTGGTGCCCTGTAGGAGCGGCCTTGCGTCGCGAAAGGGCCGCATGGCGGCCCCTCGATTTCGGCGTCGATCAGGGAACGCAGGGGCTGCTAAGCAGCCCTTTCGCGACACAAGGCCGCTCCTACACCGATCGTGCAGTTACAAGAAAAGCTCAAGCCCTCCACCCTCGCTGCCGTTAACCCACCGGTGTACTCATCTATTCACGTGTGCTGCCGATGAAGTAAAGGCACAATGCTATTATTGATCTGCCGGGTCGGAGATTGCCCTTGTTTCGTCTAAATGCTGTTCGCGCGAGCCATTTCCTGCCTTCGCTGTTTCTGTTGCTGGCTGGGCTTGCGGCGGCTTACGTAAGAGACCTCAGCGTCTTCTTCACGTCACTGTTCAACGTCCTCCCCACGCTGGTCTTGCTGCTGGGTGGTGCCTACTGCGCTGTCTACCGCCGCCAGCGTGAGCTGTTCCTGATGGTCACGGTGTACATCGCCTACTTCCTGCTCGACACGCAGACCGATTACTACCGCGACAACGGCCGTGTGCGTGAGGATGCGGCAGTGATCTTCCACCTGGTGTGCCTGCTGCTGCCCGCCCTGTATGGGTTGTTCGGCGCATGGCAGGAACGCACTCACCTGGCCCAGGACCTGCTGGCCCGCTTCGCCGTGTTGTTTGCCGTCGGCAGTGTGGCGGTGGCCCTGGAGCAAAGCTTCCCCGAGGCGCTGCTGGGCTGGCTGGCAGAGATTCGTTGGCCTTCGCTGCATGGCCAGTGGATGAGCCTGATCCAGATGGTCTACCCGGTGTTCTTCGGGGTGTTCGTCCTGCTGGTGGTGCAATACCTGCGCGAGCCTCGGCCTTTGCATGCGGCGCAGCTGATTGGCCTGGTCGGCATCTTCTGGATGTTGCCCAAGACCTTCATCCTGCCGTTCACCCTGAACATCATGTGCAGCCAGGTGATGCTGATGATCGCCGCTGCGGTATCGCACGAGGCCTATCAGATGGCCTTCCGTGACGAGCTTACCGGGCTGCCTGGGCGCCGTGCGTTGAACGAGCGCATGCAGCGCCTGGGGCGCAACTACGTGATCGCCATGACCGACGTAGACCATTTCAAGAAATTCAACGATACCCACGGCCACGATGTCGGCGACCAGGTGTTGCGCCTGGTCGCCAGCCGGTTGTCCAAGGTCACTGGCGGTGGCCGTGCCTATCGCTACGGCGGTGAAGAGTTTGCCCTGGTGTTCGCCGGCAAGACTGCCGAAGAGTGCGTGCCGCATGTGGAAGCCGTACGCGAGATGATCGCCAACTACACCATGCACCTGCGTGACCAGAACAGCCGCCCGCAGGACGATACCGCCGGGCGCCAGCGCCGCAGCGGCAGCGCCAGCGGTACGGTATCGGTGACCATCAGCATTGGCGTGGCAGAGCGCCAAATCGACCATCGCAACCCGGAACAAGTGCTCAAGTCCGCCGACCAGGCGCTTTACAGCGCCAAGAGCGCCGGGCGCAACTGTGTCATGGTCTATGGGCAACAATCCCAGCGCGGAGCAGTGCGGATGGCGTGACCAGGGTTGACCATATGGTCGCGTGATGACCCTATGTCTCGCAAAAGTTGTTCGGTTACACTGGTTTCAACGCCGGGTTTCAACCCGTGCCATGGCCCGTGAGGCCGCCCCGACCCGACCAGCGAGAGGTTGTCATGGCTGACTATAAAGCGCCCCTGCGCGACATGCGCTTCGTACTGAATGAAGTCTTCAACGTGGCCGAGCTGTGGGCGCAACTGCCCGAACTGGCCGAGGCGGTCGACGCGCAAACCGCCATGGCCGTACTGGAAGAAGCCGGCAAGGTCACCAGCAAGAGCATTGCCCCGCTCAGCCGCGCTGCCGATGAAGAAGGCTGCCACTGGGACAACGGTGCCGTGCGTACGCCCGCCGGTTTCATCGAGGCCTACAACACCTACGCCGAAGGCGGTTGGGTGGGCGTGGGCGGTGACCCGCAATTCGGCGGCATGGGCATGCCCAAGGCGGTATCGGCCCAGGTCGAGGAAATGGTCAACGCCTCCAGCCTGGCCTTCGGCCTGTACCCGATGCTGACCGCCGGCGCCTGCCTGTCGATCAATGCCCATGCCAGTGAAGCGCTGAAGGAAAAGTACCTGCCGAACATGTACGCCGGCGTCTGGGCCGGCTCCATGTGCCTGACCGAGCCGCATGCGGGTACCGACCTGGGCATCATTCGCACCAAGGCCGAGCCCCAGGCCGATGGCAGCTACAAAGTCAGCGGCACCAAGATCTTCATTACCGGCGGCGAGCACGACCTGACTGAGAATATCATCCACCTGGTGCTGGCAAAGCTACCGGACGCGCCGGCGGGGCCCAAAGGCATCTCGCTGTTCCTGGTGCCGAAATACCTGGTGAATGAAGATGGCAGCCTAGGCGCGCGCAACCCGGCCACTTGTGGCTCGATCGAGCACAAGATGGGTATCCAGGCTTCGGCTACCTGCGTGATGAACTTCGACGAGGCGGTCGGCTATATCGTCGGCGAGCCGAACAAAGGCCTGGCGGCCATGTTCACCATGATGAACTACGAGCGCCTGGGCGTGGGTATCCAGGGCCTGGCGTCGGCCGAGCGCTCCTACCAGAACGCTGTGGAATACGCCCGTGACCGCCTGCAGAGCCGCGCACCGACCGGGCCGCAGGCCAAGGACAAGGCCGCTGACCCGATCATCGTCCACCCTGATGTGCGGCGCATGCTGCTGACCATGAAGGCGCTGATCGAGGGCGGTCGTGCCTTCTCCACCTATGTGGCGATGCAACTCGATAGCGCCAAGTACAGCGAAGACACGGCTACGCGCAAACGCAGCGAAGAGCTGGTGGCGCTGCTGACGCCGGTGGCCAAGGCGTTCCTTACTGACCTTGGCCTCGAGTGCACAGTGCACGGCCAGCAGGTATTTGGTGGCCATGGCTACATTCGCGAGTGGGGCCAGGAGCAACTGGTGCGCGATGTGCGTATCACCCAGATCTACGAAGGCACCAACGGCATCCAGGCGCTGGACCTCATGGGCCGCAAGGTGGTGGCCAGCGGTGGCGCGTACTACAGGCTGTTCTCTGACGAGATTCGCCAGTTCATTGCCAGTGCGGGCGATGAGCTCAAGGAGTTTGCCGGCCCGCTGGGCGTCTCACTGGATCAGCTCGACGGGCTGACCGAGTGGGTGCTGGAGCAGGCCAAGGGCAATCCGAATGAAATCGGCGCCGCGTCGGTCGAGTACCTGCATGCCTTTGGCTATGTAGCCTATGCCTACATGTGGGCGTTGATGGCACGTGCGGCCAAGGCGGGTGAGGGCGATGAGGCGTTCTATTCGGCCAAGCTGGGCACGGCGCGGTTCTACTTCGCGCGCTTGCTGCCGCGGGTGAATTCGCTGGTGGCCTCGGTGAAGGCGGGCAGTGAGTCGTTGTACTTGCTGCATGCCGAGCAGTTCTGACCGATTGCGTGGGGCCCATTCGCGGCGTTACCGGCGAATGGGCTCAAGCCGATGTATCTGGGAATGACTACTTCTTGTAAGCCTTTTCCTACATGACGTGGTGACTTTTCGCCACTGGTGTCAGATTGGATCCACGGTTAATCTTTCTACATGGACGTTGCGCAGGAAGTGCAAAGGACAGAACAGGGACAACGAAGGATTTCCTGCCAGGATGGCGGGGCGATAGGGATGTCACAGGGAAACAGTCTAGAGAACCCCGCTTCGGCGGGGTTTTCTTTGTCTGCGTGTTTTTCAGCCAAGCACATCCAGCGGCGAGGCGCCCAGTTGCCGGGTGTCGGTCTCTTCCTCCAGCAACGTGCGCAGCAGCTCCACCGACGCCTGCTGACGCTGTGCATCACGGAACACCAGGCCAACCTTTAGCGGCACGCGCGGCTCGCTCAGTGGCTTCCACAGCAAGCCCTGCTCATCCTCGGCGGCATCCTTGGCCCGCCCTGGCAGGATGGTCGCAAGCGCCGTGTGCGCCAGGCTGTCGAGGATCCCCGCCATGTTGTTCATCTCGGCCTGCACCTGCGGCCTGCGGCCTTGGGCGGCGAGCTGCTCCTTCCAGATCTGGCGGATCTGGAATTCCTCACCGAGCATCAGCATGGGTAATTCGGCGGCCTGCTTGATGGAGACCTTCTTGAAGTCCTTGAGGGGGTGGGTATCCGGGATGACAACCTGCAACTCGTCTTCGTACAGAAGTGAGCCGTGCAGCCCTGGCTGACGGGGTGGCAGGTAGCTGATGCCAATGTCCAGGTTGCCGTTGAGCAACCGCCGTTCGATCTCCAGCCCAGACAGTTCGTAGATCTGCACCACCAGATGCGGCTGTGCCTTGCGCACCCGCTCCAGCAACTGTGGCACCAGGCTTGGCCGCACGGTCTGCAGCACACCGATGGCCAGCGTGCGAAGTGAATGGCCCTTGAAATTGCGCATGGCCTCATGGGCCCGTTGCAGGCCATCCAGCAGCGGCAGCGCATGGTTGTACAAGGTGTGAGCGGCCAGGGTCGGCAGCAGGCGCTTGTTGCTGCGCTCGAACAGGCTGAGGTCAAGGCTGTGCTCAAGCTGGCGAATCTGTTGCGACAGCGCCGGTTGTGACAGTGAAAGGCGTTCGGCAGCACGGCCGACATGGCCCTCTTCGTACACCGCGACGAAATAACGCAGTTGGCGAAAATCCATAAGTAACACTTATCGAAAAAGCTGGGAAAACGAAATGGCCGAAAACACGGGCGACGCCTAGTCTATCGCCGTATTCCAACGGGTTACAGCGATCATTCAGCTCATTGTTACCGCGTTTGAAAAACACTTTTGATAGGCAAGGCAGAATTATCCAGCGCCGGCAGCAAGACCGGACCCCTGGCCGCCCTTTACCGTGATTGGTTGGAGCCCCGATGAACCTGTTCAACCTGCGCCGTTCGGCCCCTGCCGCGGTTGCCGAGCCCAAGCGTGCGCCGGTGATCGTGGCGGATGCGCCGCAGTTGTCACGCGAGCGCCTGATGCCGAGCACCGAGCGTGCGGCGCAAGTGTTCGTGCGTGGTCAGGGCTCCTGGTTGTGGGATAACGAAGGGCATGCCTACCTGGACTTTACCCAAGGCGGCGCGGTGAACAGCCTCGGGCACAGCCCCACGGCGCTGGTCAAGGCATTGGGTAACCAGGCACAGGCGCTGATCAACCCAGGTGCGGGCTACCACAGCCATGGCCTGCTGGCGCTGGTCAATCGGTTGTGCCAGAGCACTGGCAGCGACCAGGCCTACCTGCTCAACAGCGGTGCCGAGGCCTGTGAAGGGGCGATCAAGCTGGCGCGCAAGTGGGGCCAGCTGCACCGTAACGGCGCCTACCACATCATCACCGCCAGCCAGGCCTGTCATGGCCGCAGCCTGGGTGCGCTGTCGGCCTCTGACCCGCTGCCGTGCAACCGCTGCGAACCGGGCCTGCCGGGGTTCAGCAAGGTGCCGTTCAACGACCTGGCGGCGCTGCACGCCGAGGTCGATTCGCGCACGGTGGCGATCATGCTCGAACCGGTACAGGGCGAGGCGGGCGTGATCCCGGCTACACGCGAGTACCTGCAAGGGGTGGAACAGCTCTGCCGGGAGCTGGGCATCCTGCTGATTCTCGACGAAGTGCAGACTGGCATTGGCCGTTGTGGAGCCTTGCTGGCAGAGCAGACCTACGGCGTGCGCGCCGACATCATCACCCTGGGCAAGGGCCTGGGCGGCGGTGTGCCACTGGCCGCGTTGCTGGCTCGCGGGACGGCCTGCTGTGCCGAACCGGGTGAGCTGGAGGGCAGCCATCACGGCAATGCGCTGATGAGCGCTGCCGGTCTGGCCGTGCTGGAGACCGTGCTGGAGCCGGGCTTCTTCGAACAGGTGCAGGACAGTGGTCGTCACCTGCGCGATGGCTTGAGCCGCCTGGCTGGCCGCTACGGTCAGGGGGAAGTGCGTGGCCAGGGCCTGCTTTGGGCCCTGCAACTGCAGGAGAACCTGGCAAAAGAACTGGTCGAGGCCGCCCTGCACGAAGGCTTGCTGCTGAATGCGCCACAACCCGATGTGGTGCGCTTCTCGCCGGCACTGACGGTGAGCAAGGGCAACATCGATGAAATGCTCCTGCGCCTGGCCCGGGCCTTTGCCCGCCTGCACGCGCAGCAACAGGCCCGCCGCGAGATGCCGGCCTGATCAAGAATTCAACGAACCGTCTGGCGTTCCTGCGCATCGCCCCGTGCCTGTTTCATTTGGCCCGGGGCGTTTTTTTTGCCTGTGGAACCTCTGCGATGCGCGACTAGTCTCTGATGTAACCCCTTCAGGAGAGACCCGCATGGACATCATTCGCATCATCATCGCTATCATCCTGCCGCCGCTGGGCGTGTTTCTGCAGGTGGGTTTTGCCGGGGCGTTCTGGCTGAATATTCTGCTGACCCTACTGGGCTACATCCCGGGGATCGTGCATGCGGTGTACATCATCGCCAAGCGCTGAGGATGCCGGGGCCGCAAGGCCGCTCCTACAACTGAACGCGACCCTGTAGGAGCGGCCTTGCCGGGGCGCCGGACCGGTCGGAAAGGGCCGCAAAGCGGCCCCAAGGTCTCAGCCCTGCAGCACCCGGCAGTAAAACCTCCACTCTTCCTCCAGCGCATGGGCCAGGTTCTCGGCTTTGCGCAGCCCATGCCGTTCCCCTGCATAGAAATGCCCTTCGGCCGCGATGCCATTGGCCTGCAACGCCTGCAGCATCGAGCGCGTCTGCTCCGGCACCACCACGGCATCCAGCTCGCCCTGGAAGAAGATCACCGGCACCTTGATCCGTGAGGCATGCAGCAGCGGTGTGCGCTGGCGGTAGCGTTCGGCATCCTGTTGCGGGTCACCGATCAGCCAGTCCAGGTAGTCGCCTTCAAACTTGTGCGTGGCCCGGCCCAGGGCAACGGGGTCACTGACTCCGTAAAGGCTGGCGCCGGCGCGGAACACGTCGTGGAACGCCAGGGCGCACAACGTGGTGTAGCCACCGGCACTGCCACCGCGAATGAACGCCTTACCGGGGTCGATCAGCCCTTGCCCTGCCAGATGCTCGACCGCGGCGCAGGCATCCTGCACATCGCTTTCGCCCCAACGCAGGTGCAGCGCCTGGCGGTAGGCCCGGCCATAGCCGGTGCTGCCCCGGTAGTTCAGGTCGGCCACGGCGAAACCGCGCTGGGTCCAGAACTGGATACGCGGGTCGAGCACCGGGTAGCAGGCCGAGGTCGGGCCGCCGTGGATAAACACCAGTAAAGGCGCAGGGCCCTTGGAGCCGTGTGCCGGATAGAAAAAGCCATGGGCAAACGTGCCGCCGCTTTCGTAGTGGATCGATTGCGGCAGGCTGATCTGCCCTGCCGGCAGCACTTCGGCACCGCCGGCCAGCACGCTGACTGCGTGGTTGGCGCGGGCAATGGCGATCACCGCTGGTGGGCTGATTGGCGAGGCGGCGACGGCGTAGAGGTGTTTGGCGTCCATGGCCAGGTTGCGGAATCGGGTGTAAGCGCTGGCGAATCGCTCCAATCGGCCATTTTCATCATGCAGGCCCAACTGCCCGATACCGCCTTCGAACCAGGTGGCAAGATATTGTCGAGGGCTCACCGGTAGCCAAGTGCAGGTGCCCAGTTGCCAAGGCGCGGCGGCATGGTCGGCAGGCTTGGCCGGCAATGCTTGCCAGTGGCCGTCGACCTCGCCCCAGGGCTGCCAGAAGCCATTACGGTCAGACAGGCAATACAAGCGGCCCTCAGCGTCGAAACGCGGTTGTTGCAGCGATTCGTCTGCGGCGGCGATGGGCTGTGCGGGGCCCCAGTCGCCCTTGGCGTCGCGTTCGCGGCACATCAGCCGGGTCAGGGTCCAGGGCTGTGCCGGGCGGTCCCATTCGACCCACGCCAGGCGGTTGCCATCAGCGCTGACCGTTGGCGAGGCGTAGAAGTCGGCACCTTCGGCGAGTACCTGGCGGGTGTTTTCACCCAATGCCACCAGGCGATGTTCGACGCCTTCGCCATGGCGCTCTTCAACCGCCAGCACCTTGCCGTGGTGCCACTGCAGATCGCCGTAGCGGCAGCCGGCCTCGGCGCTCAGGGGGCGTGGTGCAGAGCCTGCGAGGCTCTGGGTATAGACCTGCTGATCCTCTTCGTTGACGAACAGCAGCCCGTCGCCGCCCAGGCAGAAGCTGCCGCCACCGTATTCGTATACCCGGCTGCGCACGCTGAAGCCATCGGGCGTCAGGCAACGGGCCTGGTGGTCACGCCAATGCCAGATACGGCAGGCGCCATCGGCCGGGCGGAACTCGTTCCAGAACAGCCCCTCGGGGCTGACCTTGAGTTCGGCAAAGTCGGTGCCGGCGGCGACGGCCTGTGCGGCGCTGAAGTCAGCCGCGGACGATGACACGGGAGTTGCGCTCATTGCGGAAGGTCATCTCTTCGATGGCGAGCTGGGCGGTTTCCGCCTCCTCGCGGGCTTTGAGGATGATGCCGTGGTCGGCCGACTTGGCGCACACCGGGTCGGCATTGCTGGCATCGCCGGTGAGCATGAAGGCCTGGCAACGGCAGCCGCCGAAGTCCTTTTCCTTCTCGTCGCACGAACGGCACGGCTCGGGCATCCAGTCGTAACCGCGGAAGCGGTTGAAGCCGAACGAGTCGTACCAGATGTGGTGCAGGTCATGCTCGCGCACGTTGGGGAACTGCACCGGCAGCTGGCGCGCGCCGTGGCAGGGCAGGGCGGTGCCGTCCGGGGTGATGGTCAGGAACAGGCTGCCCCAGCCGTTCATGCAGGCCTTGGGGCGTTCTTCGTAGTAATCCGGGGTGACGAAGATCAGCTTGCACGGGTGGCCCTCGGCCTTGAGTTTTTCCCGGTACTCGTTGGTGATCCGCTCGGCACGTTCGAGTTGCGCGCGGGTCGGCAGCAGGCCCAGGCGGTTGAGGTGCGCCCAGCCGTAGAACTGGCAGGTGGCAAGCTCGACGAAGTCCGCCTCAAGGGCAATGCACAGCTCGATGATGCGGTCGATCTTGTCGATGTTGTGCCGATGGGTGACGAAGTTGAGCACCATCGGGTAACCGTGGGCCTTCACCGCACGGGCCATCTCCAGCTTCTGGGCAAAGGCCTTCTTCGAGCCGGCCAGCAGGTTGTTGACCTGCTCGTCACTGGCCTGGAAGCTGATCTGGATATGGTCCAGCCCGGCCTCCTTGAAGGCGGCGATGCGCGCTTCGGTCAGGCCGATGCCTGAGGTGATCAGGTTGGTGTAATAGCCCAGCCGGCGCGCCTCGCCGATCAGCTCGGCGAGGTCCTGGCGCACCAGCGGTTCACCACCGGAAAAACCGATCTGTGCGGCGCCCATCTCGCGGGCTTCGGCCATCACCTTGAACCACTGCGCGGTGCTCAGCTCCTGGCCCTGAGCGGCGAAGTCCAGCGGGTTGGAGCAGTACGGGCACTGCAGCGGGCAGCGGTAGGTCAGCTCGGCCAGCAGCCACAGCGGCAGGCCGACCGGCACCTCAGGCGAGGGTGATCCAGTGTTCGGCACGGGCCACCTCCATGAATTGCTCGATGTCGTCGGCGACTTCAGGCACACCAGGGAATTGCTGTTCAAGTTCGGCGATGATCGCCGCCACGTCGCGCTTGCCGTCGATCAGCCCGCCGATCAGGCCGGCGCTGTCGTTGAGCTTGATCATGCCCTCGGGGTACAGCAGCACATGCCCCTTCTGCGCCGGTTCATACTGGAAGCGGTAGCCAGGGCGCCAGTTCGGCACCTGGTTGCGTTCGAAGCTCATAGGGCGATCCCCTTGTGCCAGACCCGTTGCTGGGTGACGGAGTGGTAAGGCGGGCGGTTCAGCTCGTAGGCCATGCTCATGGCGTCGAGCATGCTCCAGAGAATATCCAGCTTGAACTGCAGGATTTCCAGCATACGCTCCTGGCCCGCGCGGGTGGTGTAGTGCTGGAGGGTGATCGCCAGACCGTGCTCCACGTCACGCCGGGCCTGGCCCAGGCGGGTGCGGAAGTACGCGTATCCGGCGGGGTCGATCCAGGGGTAGTGCTGCGGCCAGCTGTCCAGACGCGACTGGTGGATCTGCGGGGCGAACAGCTCGGTCAGCGAGCTGCTGGCCGCTTCCTGCCAGCTGGCGCGGCGGGCGAAGTTGACGTAGGCATCCACTGCAAAGCGCACACCGGGCAGCACCAGTTCCTGGGAGCGCAGCTGGTCGGGGTCGAGGCCGACTGCCTGGCCCAGGCGCAGCCAGGCTTCGATGCCGCCGTCCTCACCGGGCGCGCCGTCGTGGTCGAGCAGGCGCTGGATCCACTCGCGGCGTACTTCGCGGTCCGGGCAATTGGCCAGGATCGCGGCATCCTTCATCGGGATGTTGACCTGGTAGTAGAAGCGGTTGGCCACCCAGCCCTGGATCTGCTCGCGGCTGGCGCGGCCTTCGTACATCGCCACGTGGTACGGGTGGTGGATGTGGTAGTAGGCGCCTTTGGCGCGCAGGGCCTGCTCGAACTCGGCAGGGGACATTGGCAGTGCGTCGCTCACGGGGCCTCCTTACAACTCGATGCTCATGCCGTCGAAGGCGACTTCGACGCCACGGCGCTGGACTTCGGCGCGCTCGGGCGAGTCTTCGTCGAGGATCGGGTTGGTGTTGTTGATGTGGATAAGCACCTTGCGCTGGCGCGGGAAACCATCGAGCACCTCGAGCATGCCGCCGGGGCCGTTCTGCGCCAGGTGGCCCATCTCGCGGCCGGTACGGGTGCCGACACCACGGCGCTGCATTTCATCATCCTCCCACAGCGTGCCGTCGACCAGCAGGCAGTCGGCGCCGTCCATCATCTGCAGCAGCTGCTCGTCGACCTGGCCGAGGCCGGGGGCGTAGAACAGTTTGCCGCCGGTGCGGGTGTCCTCGACCAGCAGGCCGAGGTTGTCGCCCGGGTGTGGGTCGAAGCGGTGCGGCGAATAGGGTGGTGCGGCGCTGCGCAGAGGGAAGGGGGTGAACCTGAGGTTGGGACAGGCTTCGATGACGAAACTGCCTTCGAGCTCGATGCGGTTCCACTGCAGGCCGCCGTTCCAGTGGCTGAGCATGTTGAACAGCGGGAAGCCGGTGGTCAGGTCCTGGTGGACCATGTCGGTGCACCAGACCTGGTGCGGGCAGCCTTCGCGCAGGCTGAGCAGGCCGGTGGTGTGGTCGATCTGGCTGTCGAGCAGGACGATGGCGTTGATGCCGGTATCGCGCAACGCACGCGCAGGCTGCATCGGCGCAAAGGCCTGCAGCTGGGCGCGAATGTCGGGTGAGGCATTGCACAGGATCCAGTGCTCACCGTCGTCGGACAGGGCGATGGACGACTGGGTGCGTGCCGTGGCGCGCAGGCTGCCGTCGCGAAAGCCCTTGCAGTTGACGCAGTTGCAGTTCCACTGCGGGAAACCACCGCCGGCGGCGGAACCGAGAATCTGGATGTACATGGCCACTCCTTCTGCGAAAAAGCCGTATCCGAAAAACGACGACGCCCCGGCGGGCCGAGGCGTCATGCCGCAAAGCAGGGCTTAGCGGTTGGCGAAGTACATGGTCACTTCGAAGCCGATACGCAGGTCAGTGTATGCAGGTTTGGTCCACATGGGCGTTCTCCTTCCGGATGGGGTTGGGGTGTTTCAGCTACTCGTTGGGTGCCGCCTGGAGCAGGAGGTTCCATTTGCTGAGATAGCGTTATCTTACAAGAAAATTTTGTACCGAAAGGTTAATTCTTTGATATGCGCCCTTGTAGAAAACGTAACAATCTTCGATTGGTCAGTTCCAGGACGCATCTGGAGCGGCGCTGTTAGCCAGGCAGAGCCAAGCGCGATCGGTACTGAGCAGGTCACGTAGCATGTCGTCCAGATCTGCTTGTCGTGTATTCAGGATAGACCACTGAAGTGCAGGCAAGCTGGCGCGCTGGCTGGCCAGGTGTGTCTGCCAAGCCCATTCGGCGACCTCGGCGTTGGCCATGGCAGGTTCGTCGAATTGCTCGGCCAGTGCTTGTCGGGCGTCGGTGTCGAGTGTGACACCTTGGCTCAGAAGCTCGCGCAGGTGGCCGAGGATTTCGGCGTGACTGGCATGTGGCGACTGCACGCCGAACAGCAGGCCACCGATGCCCTCGACCTGACGGAAGGTACTGAAAACCGCGTAGCCGAGTTGCAGTTCGACGCGCAGGCGTTGGTAGACCGGGCCTTGCAGCAGTTGCGCCAGCAGACGACCACAGGCCTGCTGCTCGGCAGCCAGTGGGCAGAACAGCAACAGGGCATTCTCACTGCCCGCTATCTTGGCATGCTGCCAGCGATGGCCAGTCCAGAGGGCGGCAGGCGTGGGCGCAGCGCCTTGCCCGGGGCAGCCCTGCAGCACTGCGCCCAGTGCCTGCGCGGCGTGGGTATCGAAACCCGTCGCGAGGCCCTGCCAGTGGCTGTGCTGCCAGGCGTCGTTGAGGCGTGACTGGTCGACGGTGCATGAGGTAGATGCTTCGGGGCAGGTGTCGAGCACTGCGTCAGGTAGTTGCTTGATCAGCGCCCTGATCGGTATCAGGGTGGGCGCCTCAGGCGGCGAAAGTTGCCAGTTGGAGGGCGCCTGCAAAAGCGCCAGGGCTTGGGCTGTGGCGCGTATCACGGCAGCCGGGTGGCCAGCGCAGCGCAACTGCCAGTATTCGCCTGACGCACTGAACTGCAGTTGCACACAGGCCTGCTCGCAACGCATTTGCAGGGGGTGCAAGGCGCGCTCAAGCACGCCATAGAGATGCTGGCGCAATGCCGAAGGGAGGTGCCAGCGCAGATAAAGCGCTGCGTATTGCCTGGCTGGCGGAAGCAGGTCGCAGAGGGTGAGCGCACGTGGCAGCGCTGTATTTTCAGAAATGGGCAAATCATCGAACAACAAAGGCTCGGCCGCAGGCAGATGCCATTGCGCGTATGCGCGGCACGGCAGCTGCTCAAGCAATGCTGCAAGCGCGGCGAGAGCTTGCGTATCCAGCGATGCGAACGGTTGTCTGGCGCTGTCGCGGCGGGCCAGTTCCAGTGCGCTGGCATTGCGCTCGCGACGTTGCTGCAAGAGGCCGAACGCGCCATTGAGCTGGACGGGGTCTGACTGGCGGATGAAGTCGAACCAGCCGTGCAGAAGCTTCCGGGCTTCGTCGAAACTCGCATCTGGGCCGAGCTTCAGGTCGATGTGCCAGAGCAATTGACCGGCGAAGGCATATAGCTTCTCGACCTTGAACCCTTTGAGCCAGCCACGTCGCTGCAGTGCATCCAGCCAACTGCCGGGGCGGTTATCGCCGAGGCAGGCCATCAGCAGCTCCAGCGCCTGTTCTGCACCTGCAGGCAAGCCTTCGTGAGCGAACAGTAGCGGCTCGTTGGCAGCCAGGGCGGGTGGCAATGCTTGGGGCACAGTTGCGCGCGATTCGAAGATACCGGCGAATTGCCTGCCGAGTGGTTCCAGTGCATCCAGTGGCTGCGGGCCGCACAGACTCAATGTGATCTGACCGCCCTGGTAGAAGCGCTGGTGAAAACCGGTGAGGGCTTGCTGGAAGGCAATATTGCCTAAAGCGAGGGAATAGCGGTTGCCTGCATGAAAGCCGACCAACGGATGATCGCCTACCACCGACTGCAGCAAGGCAAACGCCTGTTGTGCTTGCGGGTTGCGTGACCAGGCGATGAATTCGGCGTGGATGACTTCCCGCTCGCGGTGCTGGCGCTCGATGCTCAGGTCCGGCTCGGCAAGCATCTGGCACAGGCGCTCCAGCCCACCGGCCAGCGCGGCCGGTGGTACTTCGAAGAAGAAGTCGGTCGTGCGTTCGCGGGTACTGGCATTGACCTGGCCGCCGAGGGCCTGGACGTAGCGCATCAGGCCGTCTTCCAGTGGGAAGCGCGCGGTGCCGAGGAAGAACAGGTGTTCGAGGAAGTGGGCAAGGCCCGGCCACTGGCGCGGAGCGTCGTGGCTGCCCGCGTGCACTCGCAGAGCTGCAGCCGCGCGCTTCAGGCGCGGGGCATGACGCAAGGTCAGTTGCAGGCCGTTGGCGAGTGCGAGGTGGCGGGTGGTGTCAGGCATGGGAACTCCGGGGCAGGTGTTCATGCTAACCCATTTGTAAGGCAGGCCCGGCCCATTCGCGGGTAAACCCGCTCCCACAGGCGTTGCGCAGGACCAAGGCCTGTAAAAATGCTCTGGGAGCGGGTTTACCCGCGAATGGGCCGCAAAGCGGCCCCTGTCAGCCCTGAAGCAGATGCAACTCTCGACGCAGATCGGTCAGATAAGGAAACGCCTCACGCCCCCGCACCACCCGCTCATGCTCCAGTTCCGCCAGCAGCAGGCACTCGTCGCGCCCGGCCATGGCCAGCAGGCTGCCGTCCGGCCCGATGATGCTGCTTTGCCCGCAATACTGGATCTCGTCTTCGGCCCCGCAGTAATTGGCATAAACCAGGTAGCACTGGTTTTCCTGCGCTCGCGAGCGCACGGTCACCTGGCAGACGAAATCGTAAGGCGCCATGTTCGCGGTCGGCACCAGAATCAGCTCGGCACCTGCCAGCGCCAGGCGCCGGGCGTTCTCCGGGAACTCGATGTCGTAGCAGATCAACAGGCCGACCTTCCAGCCTTCCAGCTCGACCACCGGGAAATGGTCGGCGCCAGGGCTGAACATCGACCGGTCCAGCTCGCCGAACAGGTGGGTCTTGCGGTAATTGCTCAGGCTGCGGCCATGGGCATCGATCAACTGCACGCTGTTGTAGATCGCCCCGTCATCGGCACGCTCCGGGTAGCCATAGACGATGGCGATCCGGTGCGCCTGAGCGATTTCCACCACCGCCATGGCCGAGGGGCCATCGTCGGCTTCGGCCAGCCGTTCGACCTGCGCCAGGCCAATGTTGTAGCCGCTCAGGAACATCTCCGGGCACACCAGCAGCTGCGCGCCACGCTCGGCTGCCAGTTGCGCCTGGTGACGCAGCCGTTGCAGGTTGCCGGGCACGTCCAGCGGGTTGGGTGCGCCCTGGAACAGAGCGATGCGCATGCTGCCTCCTTGGTTTCAGTCGGCCAGGGCGATCGGCCCGATCTCGTCGAACACATCGCCCGGCCCTGGGTTGTCCGGGTGGGTGTGGCCACCGAAGTGGTTCATGATACCCCACACCGCATTCAGCGACGTCTGTACTGCGCCTTCGACCCAGGCCGGGGTCCACGACACGTCGTCGCCGGCGATGAACATGCCGCGTTGTTCGGCGGGCATGTCTTGCTGCATGAAGTGCGCATACATGCGTTGGTTGTAGCGGTAGTGGCCCGGCAGAGCGCCCTTGAAGGCGCCGAGGAAGTGCGGGTCGGCTTCCCAGGAAATGGTGATCGGGTCGCCGATGATGTGCCCGGCGATGTCGGTTTTCGGGTAGATCTTTTTCAGTGCATCCAGAGCCAGCTGCACGCGCTTTTCCACCGGATGCGGCAGCATCTTCAGGGCGTCACTCATCCAGGCGTAGGACAGGCAGATGACGCCCGGCTTGTCGTCACCATTATCGAACAGGTAGGTCCCGCGGGTGAGGCGATCGGTAAGGGTCATGCTCATCAGATCGCGGCCGGTCTGTGGGTCCTTGTCCTTCCAGAACGGCCGGTCGACCATGACAAAGGTTTTCGACGACTGCATGTAGCGGGTGCGGTCCAGGGCCATCCACATTTTCTGTGAGAACAGCGACTCTTCACAGTCGATCTGGGTGGTCAGCAGCCAGCTCTGGCAGGTGGCGAGCACCGCGCCGTAGTGGCGGGTGTCACCCCAGTTGTCGGTGACCGCCAGGCGCCCATCGGCGGCACGTGCAATGCGTTTTACCCCGGTGCGCGGCGCGCCGCCATGCAGCGAACTCAGGCTGGTGCCTTGCGGCCAATGGGCGCAGCGCTCCGGCACATGGCGCCAGATACCCTGAGGGACTTGCTCCACGCCGCCGACGATCAGGTGCTGGTGGTCATCGCAGTTGGTCATCACCACGCGGAAGATTTCCAGCATCGAGTTGGGGAAGTCCGAGTCCCAGCCGCCGGTGCCGAAACCGACCTGGCCGAACACTTCGCGGTGCTGGAAGCTCAGTTGGGCAAACGAGCGCGAGGTGGCGACAAAGTCGTAGAAGGTGCGGTCGTCCCACAGCGGCACCAGCGTGTTCCACAACTCTTTCAGCCGAGGTACGTCGCGGTCACGGATCGCCTGCTGGATGTCGGCGAACCTGGCACCGCTTTCCAGTGCATCGGCCCAGGCGTCGGCCACTTCATGGAACAGCTTGGGCAAGTCACTGGCTTTTTCCGCGTAGTAGGTCTGGCCTTCGAGGTCGATCACCGTGCTGCCCGAGGCAGAGGTCAGCGGGTTGGGGAAGGGCTTGGTTTCCAGCCCCAGCTTGTCGACGTAGTGGTAGAAGGCGGTGGAGGACACCGGGAAGCGCATGCCACCGAGCTCGGCGATGATGCCGTCGGTGCCGTTGAAGGCCTGCGAGCGCAAGCGCCCGCCGAGCTTCGAGGCCTCGTACACCACAGGCTTGAGGCCAAGCTTCATCAATTCGTAGGCCGCCACCAGGCCGGCGATGCCTGCACCGACAATGGCGACTTCCTCACCGTGGCGCTCGGCCGGGATACTGCCCAGGCCGGCCGGGTGTTCCAGCCAGTCGTCGAAGGCGAAGGGAAAATCCGGGCCGAAGATGGTGATGGGTTGTTTGCCGTCGGCGGGGTGGCGGTTTTTCTTGTTCATGAAGTGACCTTGCCAGAGCGGCTGCGCGAAGGGCGGAGCCTGAGTATAGGAGATGGCTGTGGGTCATTTTATGAAGCGGGGTGTTCGTAATTAAGATGCAGAATGATGTCGTAATGTGTGTTCGGTGGTCATATCGACCGATTCTGTGGCTATTTTGATGATCAGCAGGCAACGCCGATCCCACGCGAAGGTTTAGATGGGCTGCCCCCGATCAACCTTGCTGCTCAGGATGATCGACGTGGTGGTTTTTTCCACTCCCTCGACACTGCCAATTTGGTCCAGCAGTTGGTCGAGTTGTTCCGGCGAATCGCTGCGTAGCCAGGCCACGTAGTCGAATTCGCCACTCACCGCGCACAGCTGCTGCACTTGCCCCATGGCACTCAGCCGCCGGACCACTTCCTTGCCAGAGCGTGGCTGTACTTTGATCCCGACATAAGCCTGCAGCCCACCGCCAATCAGGCGCTGGCCAAGGCGCACGCCATAGCCGGTGATTACCTTGTTCTTCTCAAGCCGCTCCAGGCGCGAGTTGACCGTGGTGCGGGCGATGCCCAGCTGGCGGGCGAGGGTGGCGACGCTTTCGCGGGCGTTGATCTGCAGCAGGGCGAGCAACTGACGGTCGATTTCGTCGAGGGTGATGGGGCGGGCATCCGACATGGTGAGTCTCTACGGTTGGTCCGTTAGCCTAGCCAGCCGTAGATGAGCAGGGCAAGCCCCAAACCCTTGCCGGCAATCGGGCATAAAAAAACCGCGCGGATGCGCGGCTTTTTCATGATCTGGTGGGCCCACACGGACTCGAACCGTGGACCAAAGGATTATGAGTTCGCCAATGACACCGCTACGCTAGGTTTCATTGGGTTACACGAGGAAACGGTACAGTACGCGAAAGCACAGGGCAATCAGTACGTTAGCGAACGGTAGGTTACAAGTGAGGACCTTCGTGCTGTACCGCTAGTGTACCTGTTTTCGAGGTACACCAGCCCGGCTTGAGATCGGTGTTAACGTTGTTCGGCTCAGGCTCAGCGTTCCAACCCTCGACCGGCTGCGGCAGCAGAGCTGCCTTGGTCTCGGGTTATTCGATTTCAGGTCCCGCCTGCTCCGCTGGCTCCTGTGGAGTGTTAACCCCCGCCTGTTGGTTGCCATCAGCCTGTGGTTGGTTAGTCGTCACTGGTTTCGCTGGATTGGTAGGTTTGTTATTCGCTGATTTCACATGTTTCTGTAGAGCTTGTTCTTTTTCCGTAATGAAGCGAGTGTACATTTCTCGAATTTTTGGAGACTCGCCCTTGTTTGATGAGGAAAAGGTTTTATAGTATTTAGTAAATAAGGCTTTGTCCTCTTCAAAGTCTTTTGACCATAGGCTTTTGGGTATTGCTTTTTTGTCGCCTTTTCTTACGGGTGTCGTAGGGAATGTACGATCTAGGACGCACTTGTAAGCGGAGTTGTTTATGGTTTTTACTACGGATCGTAGTGTGCTTGAAACTAAGAGGAGGTCATCCTTTTTAAGGCTTAACGGCTTTTCAAATAGATTGCTATGTGATGTTAAACCCAGTGCCATAGCATTTTTTGCACCAAGCTTTCCAAATCGATGTACGCAGCAGTGTCTGAGCTGACAGACTTTGTCTAGCTCGTCTGTAATGGCGTCATCAATGACAAGGTCAATATCTGTTAGGCTTTTGAATGTTCTAAGGATGTTTTCTGAAGCTGTGAAAGAGTGGTTATCCATCAGCGCTTCAGGCAAAAGCTGTTTGTTATGGTGGAGGGCTGCACCAAAGGTTATTTGCTGGTTCTCTGCACATCTCTGCGAATAGATGTCGATTTGAATTAGTGTTCTGATGATGGCGCGAACATAACTTTCTACAGCTGAGAAATATCCGAGAAACAAGATGTTCGCGAACTCGCTGGAAAGCTCCTCATTATTTATCCATAGAAGATTAAGTCTGTTCGAGTTTTCAATGAATTCGTCGATTGGTGAAAGGTTGCTACTTTTGTGAGACTTATCAAATAGAGCGTCGGTAGAGATAATTTGTGTGAAAGGAGTGACCTTCACGATCGCTGAATAGTCTGCTGATGAAGTGCTAGGGGCTGGTTGTATAGTCATTGCAGAAACTCATCAACGAAGCTTGTCACAAGCTTAATGATTTTCTCGGCACGAGCTTGGCCAACTCTATGTATCTTGCGCAGCTCGGTTCCAGGGTCTTGCACCGATAGTAAATCTCCGATGGTTCTAAACCTCGGAAGATCTTGTTTGAGTCTAGCAGCGGTCCATTTTGTTAAGCCGGGTACTTCGTGGAGTGGCAATGACATACATGTTTCGAAAGTGGAACTGTCAAGGAGTTCAGAGCCGCAGTGATGGCAATATTTTTGAGTCGCAGCAATTCTTTCCTTACCGCATGTAGAGCAAGCTGGCAGGTCAAACCGCAAAGAGCTTATATCCTCTGCAGAAAATAAACTTGAGACCGACCGTCGGAGAGGTTGTCTACTTGCTTTTAGATTTATTTTGTCGACTACTATCCGCGCAGACCAGCCTCGGGCTTTTGCGGAAAATGCTCGCTCATGCAAGAGTGCAGCAATATGGGGCGTAAATCTATCGTACTTGCGGTCCTCTCCATGAGAAACCTTTTCAATCAGCGGATAAAGCAGACCAGCTTCAACCAATAAATTGAACATGCGCTCAATCATCGGTTGTTCTTTAATTCCGGTAATTCCGATTAGCAGTTGCTTTGTGCCTTGAGCTGCGAGCTTGTCATTAGCTTCCTTGAGAAGTAAGACAAGTTTGCTAAATAGAATATTGCCCTTTTCAATAATTGTTCTTAGTTTTGGGGCTTTTATCGCGAGAGTAGAAAACTCCTCGATACGCGCCTCTGCATGGCTTTGGACGATTCTGTTGAGGCCTTGCTGAACGGTAGAAAACTTTTTCTTCTGGAACTCCATGAGCATATGTAGATAAGCTCTAGGTATTCCAAAAGCGGCATATGCTAAATACTCCCGGATGTCCTCAGGAATGTCCGCGAAATCAGTGATCCGATGTTCCGCTATAGACGTCATCGTTTCCAGGTATAGGGGATTAGAAACTGAAAGCCAAACAGGTTCGAAGCCACCTTCCTGTGTTGGGTGAAACCTTGCGCCGTATTCAGTTGTGCCTGGGTATACTGAAGCTTTCGGTGAAATGTGAGGAGTTTTTATACTTCTAAATATCTCAAAAAATTCTGCCATGTATTCTGGCGTAAGTGTTAGTGCTGCGTCGTCAAGAAGAAGGACAGCCCTCGCTCTTTCTGCCAATTGGACGTGATTGTCAATGACCTTTTTAGTGATATGCAGCGTAATGCTATTTGCAAGATCTAGCTCATCCTGCGTTAGCGGCAGGCTACGCTCTAATTTAGCAATTAAGTTCTGTAGTTCGGTGAGGTCTAGGTATTCTAACGCTTCATGCAACTCGTCTGCGCTGAAGTCCTCTTCCTGCTCGTTTATGGCTTCGTGAGTGGCAACGAGGATGCGAGCTAGTACCCAAGTGTGGAAAAGGTTTATAGCGTTAGCACGACTAATGAGCATTGGCTCTAAACGGTAGTACCGATTGAAAGATACGTAGATCGCTAGCGGTTTTCTATTGTCATCCCGACAAAGTATAGATGCATAACGCATCATATGTGTTTTTCCGCAACCGCGCGGTCCAACAATCAAGGTTGTTTGTTTTTTTAGAAGTGTTGCAATTATTTCGTCAAAAAAATCGCTTGTAGCAGTTCCATCCTTGAGCTCCTTGCTAGTGATGTAGTCTGCTCTTTGCTCTAAAGCAATATCAATTTCCTTTTCGTTAATTTCATTATCCATTGCTTTGGAGAGTCCCTTAGTAAATTGGAAGTTCTAGTAAGTAGTCTCGTGGAAGGTGCTTTGCACTTACTCCATGAGCGCGCGACTTCAAAAAATGGCGACCTTCATCAGAAGTCAAAAAAGTAAAGAACCGATCTCTATATCCTACAGGGAGGCGAATACGATATATGCAGTCTGTTATCGGCATTCTGCCGGAAGTGACCATGCATACACGTGTGTGGAGATCTCTACCGACGCGCGCTAGTAGTATATCCCCCGCCTCAGCTAAGACTGTCGAGCTCGAATTAAAATCATGCACATCGTCAAGTGAGATAGTGGTTTCCAACGGTCGCAGATCTGTAGTGTGCAGTACTTTGAATTCCGATTCCCGGGCTTCTTTAGAGTTCAGTCTTCCTCGAGTTATCTCGCAATCCAGATCCTTAAGTTGAACAATGGATTTGCGTTTTTTAGGCAGAGGCGCAGAGTAATAGTCGTAATCTAAAGTTTTTATGGCATCTGTTGCCGAAATCAGAATGGTATGAGTGTCATCCTCTACGTCAGGAAAATTTTTAACCTTGATAGGATTTCCTGGATTTCCATTCTTTGTAATAATTATGATGTGCGCTTGTGCTTCCGTGCCGATAAACATATTTCTCGGAAGTTTAATGACGGTATCTATGGAGTTTTCATTGAGGATGGCTTGCCTCAATGACTTATTTTTCTCCCCAGATACGAAGCCGTCGGGAACGATCAGGCCAAGTTGTCCACCAGGCTTAAGAGATGCTAGGTTTTGAGCTATGAATATAAACTCTGCCGAGGCGTGCCTGATAGTTTTTATGTCGATATTTAGTCCGGCTGACCTTACTATTGAGTCATACCCTGCTTGCCATTTTTGCTTAATGAAAGGTGGGTTGCATAGAGCGAGGTCTACAGACTCAGGTGTGATGCCTATAGACGCTATCAGATCAGGAGATAGTGCATCAGCATGATGGTGTAGATGTTTTACTGGACGGGCAGTTTTATCTTTGGAAAGAAAGTCAGGTTTGCTGTCGATGTCGACAGTGACATACAGGGCATCTACCCATCGGGATGCTGCCGCCCGAGAGAGCGCACCATCTCCGCATCCCAAATCCAAAACTAATTTTGGTGCTATTTCAGAAAGCTCAGAGACTAAAAGCTTGCTGATGGTTTCTTTCGTGTAGTACCTGCCCAATGGGTCGCTGAGAGAGCCTGGTGGAGATAGCATTCTGTGAACCCGAAAAATGAAGGCCGGTAACGTGCCGGTGAGGTGCTATGCCCCCCGGCATCTGGTCTGCGTCAATTGTGCCACGGGCCGGTACCGTTGTAGAGGTCTCTTGTCGAGCAGGGCTATCAGATGACCATGCTGCGTCATACCGCGACAGACTCTGCCGCCCAGCCTTGCTGGCTGACGCCCACCGACGGGCCAGGCAATACGTTGGCGCTGTTGAGTTTCCGCCCGTGAACCGCTGAGCCTAGCTCGACATCGTGTGATGGGAGGCGTAGAGCCTTATCGAGTCAGGCTGCAGCCGAGCCAAGACATATCAAGACATATACAGCGTTAAAGATTCACTCGCACGTGTTCTCTTGGAGTCGGATTGCGGGTTTGCAGAATGTGTCGAGCAGCCCTTACCTCGATCGGGCTCAGACCACCGGTTGCTTGGCCGATTTGAAATTGGCCATAGCTGCTAGAGGTTTTGCTCACGCAATGACCCAGAGCAGCAGAGATATCGTCATCACACAGCCCGGCTCGCTTCCAGTCGCTAGCTGCAGCATTGCGGAGGTGGTACGGACAGATCCTAAACTTTAGTCGGGGCCATAGCCTCTGGCCGGCGGAAGACAGCGCCGCACGCCAATTGGTAGTCTTCTCTACGTTTACTATCGTTGTCGTAATTTCTCTGCTCTGAGCATCCTTTACGCAGATCTCAAAGAGGGCTCTAACCAACGGATTCTGATCCAATTGGTAGATGATCTCCCGCCAGGGTTGCCCCTTGTGGTCAGTCACCTTGATACCATTGTCTATTCTGATAGTCAGCAACCCGGTCTCTTTAGAAAAAATCACTTTGACACCCTTCTCGAGCTCACCTGGCCGACAGCCCGAAACTGCCTCTACCAAATATGAAATTTCGTACTTACTCCCCTCAAGCTGTGTATGTAACTGATTCCGCCAACTGCTAGGAAGATACTTTAAATCAGATCGTTTTGATTTTCGCCTCATCGTGTTCACGAGGGGGCACTGCCCCCGATTTTTTTCAATAATAGTTATCAGCTCTAGCAGTTCTTTAATTACGCTCGCTTGAAGTTTTAGTGACTCCATGTCACCCGCACGCTGGGCTGCATCTTGCTGACGTAGTGCCTCCTGAAGCTGAATTCGGCAGCAGTGCATTGTTGCCGCCACTCGTCTTCGGTATGTGGACTTACTTTGAGTGTCGCAGATCGCAGACCATAGTTTCTGTGGATCAGCCCCGTCATCGCCAACCAAACGGTTGTATTCGCGCACGTAACCATCATCGGTCGACTTGCTTAGATTTTTGGTTGGCAGTTCTTTGATTTGTTGGCGGGCGGTTTTTACGATCTCAAAAATCTCTTCCTGGGTCTTCATAGCGCTTTTCCAGTGACCTAAGTCGTTTGAGCTGGCTGGCTGAAAGGGCACCTTTCGCTACGCGAATCGCCGTTCCGGCGACCGGTGCCCACATTCACGCAGCTGCGTGAATGTGATTTCTTTTTAGGTCACTTACGACCTATTCTTTTTAGGTCACGCATGACTCATCGATTTTTAGGTCACATGTGACTTTTTCTTTGCCTGATCCTTGTGCAGCTTAAACAAGTTTGCTTGAATACTCTCATCGCCTATGTATGGAGACTTTCAATGTCATCCTCCGGATATCAAGTTGGCTTATCTGCTGGTTACGCTCACTCTCGCGCAACCCAAGCGTCATACGAAGCTGTAATTGATGAGTGGCGCTTGCACTCAGAGAGCCTGAAGCGTCAAGTAAACGCTTTAAATGAGCGTATCGAAATCATGCAAGGCCACTTTGAGGCGAATAACTATGTCTTGCTTCTATTGCTGGAGGAGTTAAGAAAGACCTCTCCTAACTCTCCATTGCTGGAAAAGGAAAACAGGGATTCGCTTCGTCAGAAGGCCTTTGATAGATATCTTGAAGATCACGAATATGAGGGGCAAAGTTCACGCCTCCGGAGATAATTAACCTCCAGGAGGCGGCCCCCCCAGCAGTGTGCTGTTGTCTGGCATGCTTCGGCCAGGCGTAGAGCTATCTGGCCCCTTGGAGTGTTTCGCCCCGCCACCCAGACCACCCGCGGCCCCGTGCTTCGTTTCCCTGACGCCGGCGACAAACACATCCTGGCCGCTGTCACCCGTGCGCTCTGCGTCGGCGATACCACCAGTAGATCCGTTACCGATCCATCGCAGGATGTTGTCCGGAACCCAGTGAATCAGGCTGAAAACGATATGGACAACCGTCGTCATCATCACCACATAGATGGCCACGTAAGCGATAAAGCTGACGATGCCCGTCATGCTGTCGGCCTGGATCCCCGAGACAACTGACATGAAGGCTGCATTGATGTAGCCAACGATTGGCTGGGTTAGCAGCATCCCGCCGATGAGGCCGAACAGCATCAGTGCCGGGCGCATCACCAGTGACAGGATCATCATGTACCCCTGGCCAGCTCGGCCAACAGCATCGTCTCCGTCCGGGTGGATGTGGGCCACAGCGAACAGCGGGGCCGCAATAACCGACTCCAGGACAAGAACGAACCAGTTCACGATCGAGGTTACCCAGGTGATGAAAGGGATCATTGGGACGTAGGTGCTGAGCGTCACGCCGAAAGCGAACAGCAAAATCAACAGCGTGGTGATCAGGGTTGAGAGAAACTGGAATACCGCTCCTGCGTCGAAACCGACCTTCACTGTGGCCTGTGCTGCCCAGGAGTTCGCGACGCCGGTGGCGCTGGTCATGGCCGCGAGCATCACCTCGCCGGTAGTCACGATGACATCGCCGAAGCTTTTCATCTGGCTCATGTGGTTGAGGTTGGAGCCGGCTATGCTCTGCGTCATCTGGTTGATCGCACCCATGAACGGGGCGGAAATCATCTTTTTGACGTATTCCCATGCCCCTTCGCCATCGCGGGGCTCACGCACGTTGGTCTCGGCATAGTAGGTGTTGCGCACCGAGTCGACGCGGTGCTTGGCATATTCGTCGGCGGTGAGCATCACGTCGGCATAGGTCTGGAGTGTCTCCTTGGTCTCCTTGTCGACGATGGCAATGGGGTCGGCTGCCGGTAGGCCGTTCAACGTCGATTGCATCACATCGTTCATTTTGACGATGTGGTTGTACCAGGTGCCGGCGAACAACCAGCCACCGTCCTTGGCGGCTTTGAGGAAATCAGCTGCCGCCCGATCACTGGTCTGCATTACGGCTGTCTTGGCGGCGGCGCGAAGCGAGTTCTCATAGGTGTTCGCTGCGGCGTCTATCACGCCAGGGGCCGGTTTCTGTCCAGCTACGATTTGCTGCGCAGTCGGCCGGATGTCCTGGATCATCTGCTGAATGGCTTTGGCGTGGGCGGCGAGAATTGGTTCTTTGATGACCTTGGTGTTGCTGTTGCCTTCCGAGGCCTCCCAGGATTGCTTCCAGGTCAGGGCACCGCAGACATCAGGGTTCATGTAGGAGTTATCGTTCGCCTTCCACTTGTAGTCGGTGACGGTATAGCTCGCTTTGTTGTACTTCTGAACCATATTGATGCCGCCATAGACCGGTATGGCATCGGTAATGTCAACGTCAATCTCACCGGTGTTGACGACCTTGCGGGTGGATGCGACAGCTTGGATGCGTGTCGACCGACCAGAGGCCTCGAACTGCTTGTTCATCGCCGCGGTGCAAACTTCGAACTTCAGGATGTTGGCGGCCAGCGGCCGGGAGTCTGGAATGAGCGGTCGGGAAAGCATGCCGTCCTTGCCGATTTGGTCTACCGCCTGGCTCCAGATTGCGTCTCCCACACCCACGCCCTGTATCGCAAGCCAGAGCACCATGATCTGGATCAGTGAGTAACCATGCCCGAGCGGCAGCAGCAATGCGCCGCCCGCAGCGGTGCGGAGGGGAATCCAGATGTCGCTCATCTTCCGGCCTAGGACCTCACCATCCTGAGCGGAGTCCACGGTGCCTTTGATCGTGGTGTAGGCGATGAAGAGCATTCCCAGGAACATCACTGCTCCGCCGAACACCGACATCATGCTTCCAAGCACGTCTTCGGTTTCGCCACCCTCCACGTTTCCACCGGAGTGAATGGTGCCGACGATCGAGCCGAAGACTTCCTCCAGGAAGTCCACAGATGTATCACCTGGCGGTGGGGTGAACTGGTTCAGTCCGCCTGAGGAGTTAGCGTGAGCTGTGCCTCCGAAGAGAGCGGCCAGAAGTAGGCAAAGCAGCAGCGATTTTTTCATCTGGCCGTACCCCGCTGTGCCGGCGGTAAAACTAGAGGCGTGACACTAGCGTCAAACACATACAGCAACGCATACGGGATGCCGGCGAGCGCATAAAACTGACCCCCGCCGGACAAATACTGTTGCACGGCATAAAGGGCCAGGACGGCTGTTGAGGGGAACAACCACCAGCCTGGGAGTCCACCCCAAGCACGATGTTGCCCGAAGGGAACTGCTAGGTTGGTGAGGAGTAAAAGAAGGTAAAAAATTCTGTGCGTTAGACGGCTAAAGCCCGGTGAGCCAAGCCAGCTTATTAGGCCGGGCATGCGAGGATCTCCGCAACTTCTGGGGTTCTGTAGTAAACACGGCGACCAACTTTTACAGAGGTACCATTGAGGCTTCGATAAAAATTATCGTTTTTGTAACGGGTGAGATGAACGCGAAGGGCTTCTGGAGACTTGCCTAAAAGCTCTGCGAGTTGGGCAGGAGACATCAAAAGTCCAAATTTTTCGACTAGGGCTTCTTCGAATCGACTTTTCATCGGAACGCTCCACAACTTGGGGGTAAGTGTTGTGGCCTATTTAAATTCGGCGGCTCATATGCGGTCAACTAACGTGGCGTTATGTCTTGTACCGCTAATTTGTTATTTTGGCGTATTGTTGCGTATTTTTTGTTGTTATTTGTTATTGTTTGGCGCTTTTGATTACTCGGGGTTAGCGGCCCTATACGCTTATATGAAAAAAAGATCTAAGAATGGTACTCCCCATAAGTTTTCACCTTCGCCCCATAAGCTTTCACTTTTAACCCCATATGTTTTCACCTTTGCTCCCCATAAATGTTCACCTATTAAAGTTGTCGCCCCATATCTCTTCACCTTTCGCCCCATATCCTTTCACCTTAGGCCCCATAAGATTTCACCTTAGATTGGTAAAGTCCTTTAAATTCAATGAGTTATGAAAAAATATAGTTTCCTCTGTTTGTATGTCTTAAAGAAAAAACAAACAGACTGACCGGAGGGCTGGACTAAAATTAGCGGGTGGAGATAAAGTGACGACGCTGGATGGGGTTGCAGCCCTATCCAGCGTCTGACCAAAAAGATCGACAGGAGATCCTAATGGCTTCCAATATCCTACCACGTCAGCTTTTTCCTCAAAACCTCACGCATGATTTACTAACAGAAGTCGCACCAGAGCTTGATACCCTCAATGGTGAGATGCTGTTAGAAAAATTCACTGGTATGTTGCAGCCAGCGCTGGATGCTGTTGTAGGTGCATACAAACTGGCGGCTGCTAGCAAAGTGACAGAGCAGGCATTCCAATTGTTTTTAGAAAACCTCGTTGTGGCTGCTGACGAGGAGTAAGGCTGATGCATCCGCTGAAGAGGTTAGTCCAGGGGGAGCTTCATCACGCCAATCCTGAAGTATTGGTTGAGACTGCTTTGAATCTTTGGTACCACCCTGATCCTATGCCTCTGGTTCTAAAGGTCGTTAATGGCCTCCAAGATATAGAATTGCGTCGAGCCCTGTATACCCTGGATCGTTTGAGGCGTTATGGTACCGCGCTGACCGAGCAAAGACGTATAGAGTTGACAGAGCTCGTACGCTCACCACGTTGGGACTCATTGAAAATCTTTTTTGTGCTTTCGCCGCCACCACCCTGGGGTGGCGGCGAAAGATGGCCAGATATACTCGCGCAGGGATGGGGTTTGGGTGAGGCAGAGCGGCTTGATACCGCCTGCATCTTGAAATACCAGACTCGTCATTATGCTGCTAAGCGGCGTAAAGGTCAGAGTTGAGGAGCAACGGGTGGACGGGTGCGAGATCGCAGAATACTTGATCAGCTGTTTACATCGGGATTGACGGCGTCGTTGTAGAACTATTATTGATGAGAAGCTGCTTCCCTTGGAGCAGTTTTATTATTTTCATTAATAATGTTTTTCAGGATTTCCTTGGTCTCGCTATCTGTTGTGCGAGGCGGACTGCAGCTGATTTTTATAAACTTATAACCAAGCTTAACATCAGGTATCGCTAGCGCCGCACGATCATCCGGCATCACCGCAACGTTAACGCCGTTAGTATCTTCAAGTCCGCAATATGATGTTGGGAGGTGGAAGGATGAAAATGCAATGGCCTGCCTTAGTCTAGGCTCATAAAAGCTCTTGCTTGCAATTTTCTGCATTAGCGTAAGTAGTATTATGGCTCCAAGGGAAAGTGCAACTATTGCCATGACTGGTGAGAATTTGTTCTTTTCGCGAAGGGGGCGTTTTTTGTTTTTGTTACGATGTTCATCCACTAGGTTCTTAACTAAAAGAGCTGGGATTAATGGTAAACTCGCATACCCAAAGGCTAATGATGCAGCCAAGAGCCATATTGTTGGCGTCAGGATTAGAGTAAGAAATAGTTGAGTGCCTGGCAGGTCTGCAGGAGATAGCCCGCTAAGCTCAGCAATTGCTGCATCGGAGTAAATCTTTGAAAGTGTTGCTACGCATACCACCACTGGTGTGATGAGGGTCTTAAATAGCTCCCAGTGCCGCCCAATAAAGGCAGAGACTCTCCAATGATAGTAAAGAAATACAAAGGCGGAGAGGCAGTTTATTGACAGTACGGTTAGCGCAGTTGTTGAGTTGGATTTGTTCCCCATGATTGCAGAAAGGCCCAGTGTGTAAAATGCAGCTGTGGCAGCAACGAAAGCTGCGGCTGAATATTCTAGCTTTTTCCAGCGCTTGATCCTGCGTAGTCGTTTATACCACCATATTTTTTTGTCTCTTGAGTTCAGGATATTTGCAGTACATCCCAACAGAATCGGTAGGAGGAAAAATATTCCAAATAGAGTTATTGCGATCATGCTATTCCTTGATCGTTGGTTTTATCGTTGGCTACTAAAACAGGTGGATAGTATGTTCAATTGCGCAGCTGGTGAGGCATGGATGCCGCGCCAGGGCCGGGCGGCTTCATGCCCGGGCCTGGCCACCAGCGCCGGCAGGGATGCCGGAAAACGATCTATAAATTCGCACAGGACAACATTTCTTCGCACAGCAAGATTAGTGCGACTTCTCTCCAGTAGTTGGTTCTGGCTTGGAAGCGAGCCAGGACAAGCTTGAGAAGTTCTGCTTCAGGAAAAGGATGGGTCTCATTGAGTTCGCTATATGTCAAAAGGTCTAGCCCGAGCTGCCGACTAGCGAACTTGTCCGTAGGAAGCATCGCTAACGTTCTTCCGCGATCGTCTAGGCTACGCTTCAGCGAGCTGAGCAATCCGCATATAGTGGAATCAGGCGAAGAGTTTGAGGTGCTGTGTGTCGCCTCCTGCTCATTCAGGGAGGTGGCTACACTCCTGATAAAGTCCTCCCCCAGTGCCATACATCTATCAGAGTCTGCTTGCGATAGAATTGGAGCCAGTAGCTCCAACTCTTCCTGCCTCTTTAGGCGTAGCTCATCGAACGTCATGCTTTTCGCTTTTTCTTCGGGCGGCCGATAGCATCTAAATCTTTCACCAGGTCTTCGGCTCTCAGATGCGTATAGCGCCGGAGCATCTGCATAGATTTATGCCCACTTATGGCCGAGACCTTCTGGTCCGACATGCCGCTTTCGACAAGCCGACTCACTGCTTCATGGCGTAGATCGTGAAAGCGCAGATCAGACATACCTAGCTTGGTCTTGAGCAGTCCCCATTTCTTTGTGAAGGCATAGGGCCGGCGTTTACCGTCTTTACCTGGCTCGCCAAAGAATACGAGGTTGCAATCGGTTGGTCGTACTGGATTATCCAAAGCGGCCTTGAAGGTGTCCGTAGCCTGTTTGGTGAGAGGAACGGTCCGGGCACTATCATTTTTTGTGTCTGACAGGCGCACTACACGCTTTTTCAGGTCGACCTGGTGACAGCGTAGACCTGTGATCTCCGATGAGCGCATGCCTGTCTCCAGGGCGATACGAACGATCCAGCCAAGCATAGGGTTGCTGTGTGTGCTAGCGGCGCTAAGCAGGCGTCGTTCTTCATCGGCTGACAGTCGGCGGTCGCGACCTTCTCCAGGGCTCGGCTTGCGAATATTGAGCACCGGGTTAAATGTCAGTCCGAGCCCCCATTCTTGAATCGCCACGGTATAGAGATGGCTAAGCAAGGCTATCTCGAGGCGCACGGTGTTATTGCTAACGGGGACGCCACGCTTGCTCAGGGCGCCCAGTCGAGTGTCGCGGTAACTGGCGATAACTTCGGCGGAGAGGGCGGCCAAGGAGTATTTGCCCAGATGTTCGATCAGCTGCTTGGCCTTGGTCGCCTCGGCTTTCTGCGTGGTGGGTTTTTTACTTGGGGTGACCTCGGCCAGATAGCGCTCCAGTGCTTTCTCAAGCGTTAGGCGCTCTGAGCCGCTGCGCTGGATGTAAACCCCTCGCACCATTTCGTCCTCGGTACGACGTGACCAGTCTTCTGCGTCGCGTTTAGTTCGGAAGGTTTTAGAGTTGGTGGGCCATCCCGTTTTGCGGATGACAGCTTTCCAAGTGCCGGCAGGGGTTTTGACAATTGTGGCCATCTGAGGACTCCAAAGGCGAGCAGACAGAACTGCACTGTACCTAAATTGTACCTTTGGACCATAGGATTATTCGTGAGGCCACACCTCTGAAAAGCACAAAGCCGCGCAGTGCGCGGCTTTGAAGGTGGTGGGCCCACACGGACTCGAACCGTGGACCAAAGGATTATGAGTCCTCTGCTCTAACCGACTGAGCTATAGGCCCTCAGTAAGTGCGCGGATTATAACGAGGGTTTTGAAAGCGTGCCATCCGAAAGATCGGACAGTGCTATACGAAGAAACGCCGCCGCGAACTCATCAGGCGGCAATGGCAGGCTCACGATGTACCCCTGAATCTGCTCGCAGCCCTCGGCTGCAAGGAAACGCTGCTGTGCCTGGTTCTCTACACCCTCGGCGATAATCGTCAGCTGCATGCTGCGCCCCAGTGCAATGATGGCACGGGCGATGGCGGCGTCGTGCGGGTCATCCGGCAGGCCACGGATGAACGACTTGTCGATCTTGAGTATGTCCAGCGGCAGGCGCTTGAGGTAGCTCAGCGACGAGTAGCCGGTGCCGAAGTCGTCGATTGCCAGCTGTACGCCCAGGTGCTTGAGTTGGTGCAGCACGGCCAGGGCTTCCTCGGCCTGGCTCATGATGAAGTTTTCTGTGATCTCCAGCTGCAAGTCACCCGCTTTCAGCTGGTAGACCTTCAACAGATGCTCGATACGCTTGGCGAGATTCGGCTGGCGCAGCTGCGCGCCCGCCAGGTTGATCGAAAGCGGGCCAAAGGCTTGGTAGACCTTTTTCCAGCGATGCATCTGCTGGCAAGCCTGTTCCAGCACCCAGTCGCCCAGCTGGAGAATGCTGCCGTTTTCTTCGGCCAGGTGAATGAAGTGCTCGGGCGGCACCTCGCCGAATGTCGGATGGCTCCAGCGAATCAGCGCTTCGGCGCCGACCAGGGTCTGGGTCTTGAGGCTCAGCTTGGGCTGGAAGCTCAGGCTCATCTCGTTACGCTCGATGGCGCGGCGCAGTTCGTGCTCCATGGCGATGCGTTCGCTGGCCTGCACGGTCAGGTCACGGGTGTAGGCCTCCACGCGGTTGCGGCCTTTGGCCTTGGAGCGGTACATGGCGGCGTCGGCGTTGCGGATCAGCGTGGCGACGTCGGTGCCATCTTGTGGGTAGAGGCTGATGCCGATACTGGCGCTGGTGAAGAACTCGTGTTCGCCGGCCTGGAACGGGGCGATGAAGCAGGCCAGCAATTTGTTGGCGATGGCATGGGCATCGCTGGGCTTGTGCAGGCCTGGCAGCAGGATGATGAACTCGTCGCCACCCAGGCGGGCCACGGTGTCGACGTCGCGCACCTGCTCCTTGAGGCG
The DNA here is from genome assembly GCF_001320205.1 of Pseudomonas sp. NBRC 111123. Lineage (NCBI taxonomy): Bacteria > Pseudomonadati > Pseudomonadota > Gammaproteobacteria > Pseudomonadales > Pseudomonadaceae > Pseudomonas > Pseudomonas sp. NBRC 111123. Next base: position 55,873 of record NZ_BCAZ01000016.1, on the reverse strand, counting down.
CTGGGCGATGCCTTTGAGCAACAGGTCGCCGACCGGGTGGCCGAGGCTGTCATTGATGTGTTTGAAACGGTCCAGGTCGAGGAACAGCACGGCGCCCTGGCGGTTGGACACCTGCGAGCAAGTCAGCACGGCCTGCAGCCGGTTTTCGAAGAGGGCGCGGTTGGGCAGGCCGGTCAGCGGGTCGTGGTGGGCCTGGTAGTCGAGTTTGGCCTGGGCGTGCTTGAGGCTGGAGATGTCCGCGAATACTGCGACGAAGTGGGTGATGTCGCGTTCGTTGTTGCGCACGGCGCTGATGGTCAGCCAGCCCGGATACAGCTCGCCATTCTTGCGCTTGTTGTAGATCTCGCCTTGCCAGTGGCCTTCAGCGGTGAGCTGATGCCACATCGCGGCGTAGAAGGCGCTGTCATGCTGACCGGAGGCGAGCAGCCGCGGAGTCTGGCCCAGCGCTTCGATCTCGCTGTAGCCAGTGATCTCGCTGAAGGCGCGGTTAACTGCGCTGATGCGCTGGTCGGTGTCGGTGATCAATACCCCTTCGGCGGTATTTTCGAACACGGTGGCAGCCAGTTGCAGTTTTTCCTGCATCAGGTGGCGTTCGGTAATGTCGCGGGCGATGGTCAGCATGCAGTCCACACCACCGATCGGCAGTGGCCGTGCCGACAGCTCGCAGAGGCGAATCTGCCCGTCGCTGCGGCGCAGGTGGCAACTGAAGTCACGCACGAAACCATCGCGGCCAAGCTGGTCTATCAGGCGCTTGCGTTCGTTCAGGTCGACCCAGATCCCCAAGTCGAATGAGGTCTGGTCGATAGGGGTGTTGAACTCGTAACCGGTCAGGCGGCAGAAGCCCTCGTTGACCTCCAGCAGCAGGCCATCGCTCTGACGCGACAGCAGCAAGCCGTCAGGCGAGGCGTGGAAGGCCTTGGCGAACTTTTCCTCGGAGGTTTGCAGTTGTTGCTGGGTTTGCTTGAGCTGGCTGATATCGCGTACTGCCACCACCAGCGCCGGGGTGCCGTCGAGTTCGAAGGTTTCGGCTGAGGTCAGGCCGGTGAACAGCTCGCCGTTGCTGCGGCGGAAGGTCATTTCCAGGTTGCGGATGCCGCCTTGGTGCAGGCGTTCGAGCAGTTTCGGGCCCATGCCTTCGATGCCCCACAAGTTGAGCTCGGTGGCGGTGCGGCCGATCACTTCGCCGGGCGTCAGGCCGATTTGCTCTTCGAACGCCTCGTTGACTTCGAGCAGCACGCCATCGCTGTGCCGAGCGATCAACAGAATGTCCGGGCACTGCTCGAACACCGAGGCGAATTTCTGCTCCGACAGGCGCAGGGCGTCTTCCGTGCGCTTGGTCTCGCTGATGTCGATCATCAGGCCGCGCATCACCGGGCGGTGGCCGTGTTCGATCATGCTGACGATGTTGCGCACCCAAAGCGGCTGGCCATCGGCGCGCATCACCCGATAGTCGAGGCTGTGATCACGCCCCGCGGCGGTTTCACTCTCGCAGAAGGCTTGGGCCCAGAGCGCATCCTCGGGGTGCAGAATGCTGCGCCAGAAACCGGGCTTGAGCCAGTCGTGCAGTGGGTAGCCCAGCAGGTCTTCGGCGTGCGGCGAGACATAGCTGTAGGTGAAATCGTTGGCGTCGGCTTCCCAGGCGATTGCCGACAGGCTTTCGACCAGGCCGCGGTAGTGATATTCGCTGCTGCGTAGTTCCTGTTCCAGGGCGATGCGCCGGGAAATTTCCGAACTGAGCCGGCGATTGATGCGGATGACCACGGCGAGAATTGCAATCAGCAGCAGGACGGCGGGCAGGCCATAGACCAGGGTGTCATGCCAGAAGCTGCGCTGGTCGACCACATTGCCGACCCAACGTTGCTGGATATGGCTGATCTCATCGCTGGACATGTCGGACATCACCTTGTCGAGAATGCCGATCAGTACTTGCTGGTCACGGGGCGCAGCCATTGCCAATTGATAGCGATAGGGCGTTTCGCCGCTCACGTACAGCCCTTCGAGCTTGAGCTGGCGCAGGCTCCAGATGCTCGAGGCGAGGTCGCCGACCACGGCATCCACCGCATCGGTGGCCAGTGCCTGCAGGGTCGAGCTGACATTGGGCATCGCCACCAGGTTGAGGTCCGGGTGGTGAGTGCGCAGCAGTTCATGGGGGGCGTAGTTCTCGACTACGGCGACCTTCAGCCCGTACAGGTCCTTGAGCGTGCGCGGTTGCGGGCCGCCGTCGTGGGCCAGGATGACAATCGGGAAATCGAGGTAGGGGCGGGTGAACGCAAGGTAGCCTTGGCGTTGCGGGGTGGACATGATGCCGGGCAGCAAATCGATGCGGCCTTCGCGCGCTTGCTGCAGCACTTCGGTCCAGCTGCTGGGCTCGACCGGCTTCAGTGTTACTCCCAGGCGGTCCTGGAGCAACGCGATGTAATCGGCGGCCAATCCCTGGTACCGGCCCTCCTGGTCACGAAATTCGAATGGTGGCCAGGAGGCGTCGACGCCCAGCTTCAGCTGCGGGTGGGCAGTGAGCCAGGTTTTTTCCTCGTCTGTCAGGGTCAGGGCGCCGGCCGTCGAGTTCCACAGGATCAGGAACAACAACAGAATGGCCGGCATCGGCAGCATAGCGGCCTCACACTCAGTTGGTCTGAAGTCGAGTGTAGACTGGCATTCAGCCACCCGAGTAGCCGATCACAACTATTTGTCGGATAAGAAAAACCCCGGCCTGGGCCGGGGTTTGTCATCACTCGTCGAGGAAGGAGCGCAGATGCTCGCTGCGAGTCGGGTGGCGCAGCTTGCGCAACGCCTTCGCTTCGATCTGACGGATCCGCTCGCGGGTCACGTCGAACTGCTTGCCCACCTCTTCGAGGGTGTGGTCGGTGTTCATGTCGATACCGAAGCGCATGCGCAGCACCTTGGCTTCGCGTGCGGTCAGGCCCGAGAGCACGTCACGGGTCGCTTCCTTGAGGCTTTCGACCGTGGCCACGTCGATCGGGGACTGCATGGTCGAGTCCTCGATGAAGTCACCCAGGTGCGAATCTTCGTCATCACCGATCGGGGTTTCCATGGAGATCGGCTCTTTGGCGATCTTCAGTACCTTGCGGATCTTGTCCTCAGGCATTTCCATGCGTTCACCGAGCTCTTCCGGGGTCGGTTCACGGCCCATTTCCTGCAACATCTGGCGGGAAATACGGTTGAGCTTGTTGATCGTCTCGATCATGTGCACCGGAATACGGATGGTGCGCGCCTGGTCGGCGATCGAGCGGGTGATCGCCTGGCGGATCCACCAGGTGGCATAGGTCGAGAACTTGTAACCGCGACGGTACTCGAACTTGTCCACTGCCTTCATCAGGCCGATGTTGCCTTCCTGGATCAGGTCGAGGAACTGCAGGCCACGGTTGGTGTACTTCTTGGCGATGGAAATCACCAGACGCAGGTTCGCCTCGACCATTTCTTTCTTGGCGCGGCGGGCTTTCGCCTCACCGATGGACATGCGGCGGTTGATTTCCTTGATCTCGGCGACGGTCAGGCCGGTCTCGGTCTCGAGGTCGATCAGCTTCTGCTGGCAAGCAACGATGGCGGCGTCCTTTTCACCCAGGGCTGCAGCCCATTTGGTGCTGCGCTTGGCCAGGTCACCGGACCAGGTCTGGTCGGTTTCGTTGCTTGGGAACAGGCGCAGGAAGTCGGCACGCGGCATACGGGCGTCACGCACGCACAGCTGCATGATCGCGCGCTCTTGCTGGCGCAGGCGGTTCAGGGCATCGCGCACGCGCTCTACCAGAACGTCGAACTGCTTGGGCACCAGCTTGATCGGCATGAACAGGTCAGCCAGGGCCTGCAGGGCCTCGATGCTTTCCTTGGCATTGCGGCCGCCCTTCTTCAGGACCTTGTTGGTGGCCTGGAGCTGATCGGCAACGGCGCCGAAACGCTGGGCTGCAACGGCCGGATCGGGACCGCTTTCGGTCTCTTCCTCGTCGTCACCGCCTTCACTTTCTTCGTCTTCGTCGTCCGACTCTTCCTTGGCCGCAGGGGCCTTGGCGCCAGGTACCGGTACTTCTTCGGTCGGTGCGGCGATATTGTCGTCAGGGTCGATGTAGCCGCTGAGAACGTCGGACAGGCGGCCGCCTTCGGCGGTGACGCGGTCGTATTCGCCGAGGATGTAGTCGACAGTACCCGGGAAGTGAGCGATGGCGCCCATGACTTCACGGATGCCTTCCTCGATCCGCTTGGCGATTTCGATCTCGCCTTCACGGGTCAGCAGCTCGACGGTACCCATTTCGCGCATGTACATGCGCACCGGGTCGGTCGTGCGGCCGATATCGGTTTCAACTGCCGCCAACGCAGCAGCGGCTTCTTCGGCCGCGGCTTCGTCGGTGTCGGCTTCCGCCAACAGAAGGGCATCCGCATCCGGAGCACTCTCGAATACGTTGATCCCCATGTCGTTGATCATGCGGATGATGTCTTCCACCTGTTCCGGATCTGAAATATCCTCAGGCAGGTGGTCGTTGACCTCCGCGTAAGTCAGGTAGCCCTGCTCACGACCGCGGGTGATCAACTCTTTGATACGAGACTGCTGTTGCGCTTTTCCGGACATAACACCCTATCCACTGAAGGTCTTGGCGGGCAAAAAACAAGCCGAGGATTATACCCGAGCATGGGCCTCACGCGCCAGATGAGGTCGGCGTTTGTGCGGGAACATTCCGGCTCAGCAGGGCGAGGAGCTGTGATTTTTCCTCGCTGGTCAATTCGCTTTGACGTGATTTCCTGAGCAGTTGTTCCAGGCTGCGCTCGCGTTGGCGGGCGGACAAGCTAGTTATAGTGTCGAAAAACTGTTGTTCAAGGTTGTCGGCCACGATCAGCCATTCCTTTTCTGCCAGGGCCCGCAGCAGGCGGCCTTGTTCGGTGCCGTGCCAGCGTGCGATCAGCTGCATTGAGCTTAGCCCAGGATTTTTCTGCGCAGCTTCGATCAGTGCCACCAGCAGTTGGCTGTACAGGTGTTCTTCGTCGGCGAAGTGGCTGGCATCCTCGACCTTGCCGGCCAGCAGCGGGTGGTGCAGCAAGGTGCGCAGGGCGGCCAGGGTCGGTGGTTCGACGGGTGCCGGCACGCGCGGCGGCGCTTCGTCGCGTTGCTGCCAAGGCTTGCCGCCCTTGCGGTTCTTGTCCCAGGGCTTGTCGTTCCACTGTTTTTTTCCTCCCCCCTTGTTCGGCTTCCACGCCTGCTCCTGGTGGGCGGGCGCGTAGTCGTGCTGCGGCATGTCGCCGTAGTCGGGGGTGTAGCTGGCCATGGCATCGTAGTCGTAGCCAGGGTCGTAGTCCGGCACATTGCTGGCCGCTGGCGCTTGCTGCGCCAGTTCCTCGACCTGCTGCGGATCGAGGCCGGTGATTTCTTTCAGGCGGTTGCGCATCAACTGGCGCAGGTTGGCGCCAGGGATCTTTTCGATCAACGGTGCGGCCAGGGTCGCCATGTGTGCCTTGCCTTCCAGCGAGCGGGGATCGGCCTCGTTGCTCAATTGCTCGAAGAAATAGTCAGCCAGCGGTTGTGCGTGCTGGTTGATTCGGGCCATGAAGGCGTCGGTGCCTTCGGCGCGTACCAGGCTGTCCGGGTCTTCGCCTTCGGGCAGGAACAGGAAGCGCGCCCGACGGCCGTCCTGCAGCGCCGAGAGGGTTGATTCCAGTGCGCGCCACGCAGCCTTGCGCCCGGCTTGGTCGCCATCGAAACAGAACAGCACGCTGGGCACCACGCGGAACAGGCGCTTGAGGTGCTCTTCGCTGGTAGCGGTGCCGAGGGTGGCGACGGCGTTGCGCAGGCCTTGCTGGGCCAGGGCGATCACGTCCATGTAGCCCTCGACGACGATGATCTCGTCGAGGTTGCGGTTGTGCTTGCGCGCCTCGTACAGCCCGTAGAGTTCCTGGCCTTTGTGGAACACCGGGGTTTCCGGGGAGTTGAGGTATTTGGGCTTGTCGTCGCCAAGTACCCGGCCACCAAAAGCGATGATGCGCCCGCGGCTGTCGCGAATCGGGAACATCACCCGGTCGCGGAAGCGGTCATAGCGTTTTCCGCTTTCGGCGTTCTCGATCAGCAGGCCGGCGTCGATCATTACCTTTTGTTGCAGGGTGTCGGCGCCCAGATGCTTGAGCAGGTTGTCCCAGCCCGGCGGCGCGAAGCCCAAGCCGAAGTCCCGGGCGATTTCGCCCGACAGGCCACGGCCTTTGAGGTAGTCCACCGCTGCCTTGCGGGTCGGGTGGCTGCGCAGGGCCTGGCGGTAGAACTCCGAGGCGGCGTCCAGCAAAGGGTATAGCGGCGAATCGGTCGGCTGGCGCGGTTTGTTGTCGCGACGGCCTTGTTCTCTGGGCACTTCCATGCCGGCAGCGCGGGCCAGTTCTTCGACGGCCTGGGGGAAGTCCAGGTTGTCGTGGTCCATGACGAAGCCAAGGGCGTTGCCGCCGGCGCCGCAGCCGAAGCAGTAATAGAACTGCTTGTCGGGGCTGACCGTGAAGGAAGGGGTCTTTTCCTTGTGGAACGGGCAGCAGGCGGCGTAGTTCTTGCCGGTCTTTTTCAGCTGAACGCGCGAACTCACCACATCGACAATGTCGAGGCGGTTGATCAGGTCGTCGATGAAGCTTTGGGGAATTAGCCCGGCCATGGCAGTCTCATCATCTGGCAACTGGCAAGTCTAAACGCTATCGGGGCGAGTGCTGCTAGGGGAAGTGCGAGGGGGGGTGTGCTCGTCGCCAGCCTCCAGTTTCACTGAGGGCTCGTCAGACAGGACGTGCACGCCTGGCCGAAACCAGATCTGACGTTTTGAAACCTTTTGCCCGCTGCAGGTTGCGACAGGCACCTTGGGCTAGCTGCTCAAGGTCAAGCAAACCCCTGCCATCGGCCCGGCGGTAAGCCGGGCAGGGCAGAAGCTCTAGCGTAGAACGTCTGTATTAGTACAGACGAACGGCGCGGCGCTGTTCGCGCTGAACTTTCTTGGCGTGACGCTTAACAGCAGCAGCTGCTTTGCGCTTACGCTCTGCGGTCGGCTTCTCGTAAAACTCGCGGCTACGAACTTCAGCCAGTACACCGGCTTTTTCGCAGGAGCGCTTGAAACGACGCAGAGCTACGTCGAAGGGTTCGTTCTCTTTAACTTTGACGGCTGGCATCCAGGGCTACCTTAATTCATTACCGGGGTAGACGTGCTCCTGGCAAAACAAAAGGTGTGCTGGAGAACGTCGGTTTTCAAGGGTTGCGGATGTTAACCCTTAGTACGCCGGAATGCAAAGCCTCTGATCGAAAACCGCTGGTCGGCACCCGGCACGGGGACTATCATGCGCGGCTTCGAATTCAGCCCCCACAAGGGACGAACCCATGCTAGTACTGGGATTGGAAACATCCTGCGACGAAACCGGCGTCGCATTATACGACAGCGAACGCGGTTTGTTAGCCGACGCGCTGTTCAGTCAGATCGACCTGCACCGCGTGTTCGGTGGTGTGGTGCCCGAGCTCGCCTCGCGTGACCACGTCAAGCGCATGCTGCCGCTCATCCGCCAGGTGCTGGAGGAGGCTGGCTGCGTTGCCACCGAGATCGACGCCATTGCCTACACCGCGGGCCCTGGCCTGGTCGGCGCGCTGCTGGTCGGTGCCTCGTGCGCCCAGGCCTTGGCCTTTGCCTGGGATATCCCGGCGATCGGCGTGCACCACATGGAAGGCCATCTGCTGGCACCGATGCTGGAAGAAAACCCGCCCGAGTTCCCGTTCGTCGCGTTGTTGGTTTCCGGCGGCCATACCCAGCTGGTGCGGGTGGATGGCATTGGCCAATACGCGTTGCTGGGCGAGAGCCTCGACGATGCTGCTGGCGAAGCGTTCGACAAGACCGCCAAGCTGATCGGCCTCAATTACCCAGGTGGCCCGGAAATCGCCCGCCTGGCCGAGCAGGGTGTGCCAGGGCGCTTCGTCTTCCCGCGGCCGATGACCGATCGGCCGGGCCTGGAGTTCAGCTTCAGCGGCCTCAAGACCTTTGCCCTGAATACCTGGCAGCAATGCAAGAATGCTGGCGACGACAGCGAGCAAACCCGTTGCGACCTGTCGCTGGCATTCCAGCAGGCGGTGGTGGAGACTCTGACCATCAAGTGCAAGCGCGCCCTCAAGCAGACCGGCCTCAAGCGCCTGGTCATCGCGGGTGGCGTGAGTGCCAACAAGGCGTTGCGCGCCTCGCTGGAAGACATGCTGGCCGGCCTCAAGGGCAACGTGTACTACGCGCGTCCGCAGTTCTGCACCGATAATGGCGCGATGATCGCCTACGCCGGTTGCCAGCGTCTGTTGGCCGGGCAGCAACAGGACCTGGCGATCAGCGTGCAGGCACGCTGGCCGATGGAGCAGTTGCCGCCACTGTGAATGGCTGTGGAGGTGTCAGAAATGCCTTTCACGCCCGGCAAACAGATCGCGCAGGTTGTTGCGGTGACGCCAGACGATCATCAGCGTGAGCACGGCGATCGGCAGCAGCGCCTCCGGCTCGCGCCAGGCCAGTAGTGGTAAGGTCAGCGGGGTCGCGACAAGCGCTGCAAGCGAGCTGGTGCGGGTGAGGTAGAAGGTCAGTAGCCAGGCGGCGATGGCGAGCAATGCGGCCGGGAAATACAGGCCCATGAGCATGCCTGCGGCGGTAGCGACGCCTTTGCCGCCGCGAAAACGGAAGTACAGCGGGAACAGGTGACCGAGCACTGCGCACACGCCGACCCAGGCTTGCTCCTGCAGGCCAAGGCCGGCAGCGCGGGCGAGCAAAACCGGCAACAAGCCCTTGCACAGGTCGCCCAGCAGGGTCAGGATCGCCAGTTTACGGCCCGCCAGGCGTAGCATGTTGGTGGCGCCGGCGTTGCCCGAACCGCTGGAACGCGGGTCCGGGCTGCCTGAAAGGCGGCTGAGGACGATGGCGAAGGACAGCGAGCCGAGCAGGTAGGCGAGCAGCGCCAATAACCAAAACATGCTAACTATTCCGGGCGAGGACGCCTTGATTCTAACGGCGCCCGTCGCCCTTGTCGTGCTGTGGAGAGAAGTGCTTGGACAGAGTGTTCATCGAAGGCCTGGAAGTCGATACCGTCATCGGTGCCTATGACTGGGAACGGGATATTCGCCAGTGCCTGCGCCTGGACCTGAGCTTCGCCTGGGACAACCGCCCGGCGGCGGCCGGCGATGACTTGAACCTGGCGTTGGACTACGCCAGTGTTTCGGCGCGGGTCCAGGCATTTGCCGAGCAGGCGCGCTTCGAGCTGGTGGAAACCTTTGCCGAGCGCCTGGTGGCGACGCTGATGGAAGAGTTCCACATTCCCTGGGTGCGGTTGAAGCTGACCAAGCCGGGCGCCGTTCCTGCTGCTCGGGGCGGTGTTGGCGTGGAGATCGAGCGCGGATGTCTCTGAGCACGGTTTACCTGGGCCTTGGCAGCAACATTGATCGCCACCGGCACCTGTGTGCGGGGCTCGATGCGTTGGCGGCCATGCTCAGCGACATGCAATGTTCCCCGGCGTTCGAGAGTCAGGCTGTGGGAATCAAGAGTGGGCCGTTCATCAACTTCGTGGTCACCGGCAAGACCGATTTGCCGCTGATGGAGCTGGATCGCCGGCTCAAGTTCATCGAGGCGGACAATGGCCGTTATGCGCCAGATCGCAAAGGCTTGCCGCTGGATATCGATGTGCTCATGTACGACGGCCTGCATGGCACGTTCGATGGGCTTGTACTGCCCCGGGCGGAGATCCTGAAGAATGCCTTTGTGCTGTGGCCGTTGTCGCTGCTGGCACCGGATCTTATTCACCCCGGGGTGGAAAAAAGCATGGCGCAGTTGTGGCAGGAGGCGCAGATCGATCAGGTGTTGGCACCGGTCAACTTCGAATGGCGGGGGCTGCAGCTGACCCCGGCGTAAACCTGTACCGGCCCCTTCGCGGCTAAAGCCGCTCCCACAGGGGCCGCAAAGCCTTGGCATCATGCGGCCCCTGTGGGAGCGGCTTTAGCCGCGAAGGGGCCGGTGTGGTCAGCCCGCCTTGTAAGCCTCTAGCGCTTTAAGCCGCTCACCCTTGAGCGCCTCGCCCAGGCCTTGCCCGGTCAACCCGGCTTCCACCAGTGGCTTCACATCCACAGCCCGGGCTGCCGCCGCTGCGCCACGCAGATAATCGCCTTGTGGATAACTTTCACAGGTGGCCATCTCGCACGCCGCAATGAAATCCTCGAAACGCTGCGGCCGCCGATAAACGTCGAACTTCTGCAGCATTTCCAGCAATTTTGCAGGCGTTAGCTGCAAAGCATTGTCGGCGTCCCCGGCAAATTCACCCACCAGCATGGCCAGTTCCTGGCATTCACGCGGCGCCTTGAACCGCTGGTTGAGCGCTTTGATCGCTGCTGGTTCCAGGCCGCGCAACAAGCAAGCCCAGCGCACCGCCAGCGCTTGCTGATGCTGAGCCGCCCGTTGAAGTGCCGCCAGCGTATCTGCGCCATGCTCCAGCTCTGGCATCAATTCGTTCAGGGCGCCACATGCGCGCAGCACCTGGATGAATACCTGCGGCTGGCTTTCCATCAGCGCCCGCTCGATTTCCTTCCAGCTACGCTCGGCCGTAAGCGCCTCCAGCTCACCCGATTCGGTGATCTGGCGCATCAATGCCAATGTTTCGTCGGCAACACGAAAGCCCATTGGCGCATAGCGCGCGGCAAACCGGGCAACGCGCAGCACACGCAAGGGGTCTTCGGCGAACGCCGGGGAAACATGACGCAGGATGCGTTGCTCGAGATCAGCTTGGCCATGGTATGGGTCATAAACCACGCCCTGCTCATCCTCGGCCATCGCATTGATGGTCAGGTCGCGGCGGATCAGGTCTTCTTCCAGTGTCACTTCCGGGCTTGCGTGAAAAGTGAACCCGCCATAGCCGCGCCCGCTCTTGCGCTCGGTGCGCGCCAGGGCGTATTCCTCGGCTGTCTTCGGATGCAGGAAAACCGGGAAATCGGCGCCGACCGGGCGAAAGCCCTTGGCGTGCATTTCTTCGACCGTGGCGCCGACCACCAGCCAGTCGATATCGCTGACCGGGCGCCCGAGCAGGCGGTCGCGTACAGCGCCGCCGACTTTGTAGATGTGCATGTGCAACCTCCATTACTGCCCACAGGATACCCTGTCGGCAGTAATGGCGGTGCATCAGAGGTGGTGGATGACGGCGAGGTCCGTGCGCCCGTAGTCGCCGCTCTCGGCATGCTCCCCACGTGGCGGCATATGGTGGGTCTTGATCACCTGGTCGCCCTGTACGGTCTCCAGGTGGATATCAAAGCCCCACAGGCGGTGCAGATGCTTGAGCACTTCTTCGGTAGAGTCGCCCAGCGGCTTGCGGTTGTGCTGCTGGTGACGCAGGGTCAACGAGCGGTCGCCACGGCGGTCGATGCTCCAGATCTGCACGTTGGGTTCGCGGTTGCCGAGGTTGTACTGGGCTGCCAGTTGCTCGCGAATGATCCGGTAACCGGCCTCGTCATGGATGGCCGGTACCAGCAGGTCGTCGCGCTGGTCGTCATCAAGGATGCTGAACAGCTTCAGGTCGCGCATCACCTTGGGTGACAGGTACTGCAGGATGAAGCTCTCGTCCTTGAAGCTGCTCATTGCGAACTTGATGGTAGAAAGCCAGTCGCTGCCGGCAATGTCGGGGAACCAGTGGCGATCTTCCTCTGTTGGGTTCTCGCACATGCGGCGGATGTCGGTGTACATGGCAAAGCCCAGCGCGTACGGGTTGATGCCGCTGTAATACGGGCTGTCGAAGCCAGGCTGGAACACCACACTGGTGTGCGACTGCAGGAACTCCATCATGAAGCCTTCGGTGATCAGGCCCTCGTCATACAGGTCGTTCATCAGGGTGTAATGCCAGAAGGTCGCCCAGCCTTCGTTCATCACCTGGGTCTGGCGCTGCGGGTAGAAGTACTGGGCGATCTTGCGCACGATGCGCACCACTTCGCGCTGCCAGGGCTCCAGCAGCGGGGCGTTTTTCTCGATGAAGTAGAGGATGTTTTCCTGAGGTTCCGAGGGGAAGCGTGCATCGTCGCGCTCGCCGCCTTTTTCAGCGCTCTTGGGAATCGTGCGCCACAGGTCGTTGATCTGCCGTTGCAGGTGCTCTTCACGGTCTTTCTGGCGCCGGCGCTCTTCTTCGGCGGAAATCGGATAGGGGCGTTTGTAGCGATCGACGCCATAGTTCATCAGGGCGTGGCAGGAGTCGATCAGGTCTTCCACGGCATCGATGCCGTGGCGTTCCTCGCACTGGGCGATGTACTGCTTGGCGAACACCAGGTAGTCGATGATCGAGGTGGCATCGGTCCAGGTGCGGAACAGGTAGTTGCCCTTGAAGAAGCTGTTGTGGCCATAGCAGGCGTGGGCAATCACCAGTGCCTGCATGCACATGGTGTTTTCTTCCATCAGATAGGCGATGCACGGATCGGAGTTGATCACGATTTCATAGGCCAGGCCCATCTGCCCCCGGCTGTAGGACTTCTCGGTACTGAGGAACTGCTTGCCGTAGGACCAATGGTGATAACCCAGCGGCATGCCGACGGAGGCGTAGGCGTCCATCATCTGCTCGGCGGTGATCACTTCGATCTGATTGGGGTAGGTGTCCAGGGCGTAACGCTCGGCCAGCCGGCTGATTTCCCGGTCGTAGGTCTGGATCAGCTCGAACGTCCACTCGGACCCGGTGGAAATGGGTTGGCGTCTCTGTGCTCTGGCGGTCATGTGGCTAACCTGCGCTGGAAGAGTTCACGGAAGACCGGGTAGATGTCGCCGGCCGATACCAACTGCTGCTGGGCGAATGTGTCGGGGAAAGCCTCGCCGATTCGCTCATACTCGTACCACAACGCCTGGTGCTCACGCGGGGTGATCTCGACGTAAGTGTAGTACTGCACATGCGGCATGATCTGCTTGGACAGGATCTCGCGGCAGATCGGCGAGTCGTCGTTCCAGTTGTCGCCGTCGGAGGCCTGGGCGGCATAGATATTCCAGTCAGCGGCCGGATAACGTTCGGCCATGATCTCCTGCATCATCTTCAGCGCGCTGGAGACGATGGTGCCGCCGGTTTCCCGGGAATAGAAGAACTCCTCCTCATCGACTTCGCGGGCGCTGGTGTGGTGGCGGATGAACACCACCTCGATGCGGTCGTAGTTACGCTTGAGGAACAGGTACAGCAGGATGAAGAAGCGTTTGGCGATGTCCTTGGTGGCCTGGGTCATCGAGCCGGACACGTCCATCAGGCAGAACATCACCGCCTTGGAGCTGGGGTTGGGCTGCTTGACCAGCAGGTTGTACTTGAGGTCGAAGGTGTCGAGGAAGGGCAGGCGGTTGATGCGTGCCTTGAGCCGTTCGATTTCCTGTTCGGTTTCCTGGATATCGGAGAAGTTGTCTGGTTCCTCGACTTTCAGCCGGTCCAATTCCTTCTGTGCCTCGCGCAGCAGCGCACGGCTGCTGCCGGTCAGGGCGATGCGCCGGGCATGGGCCGAGCGCAGGGTGCGGACGATGTTGATGCGTGACGGGTTGCCCTCGTTGGCGATACCGGCACGCACGGTCTTGAAGGTGTCGGCGCCCGTCAGGTGGCGTTTGACCAGGTTGGGCAGTTCGAGGTCTTCGAACATGAATTCGAGGAACTCTTCCTGGGTGATCTGGAAGACGAAGTCGTCCATGCCATCGCCGGAGTTACCCGCTTTGCCGCGGCCGCCGCCGCCCCCGCCGCCCTGAGGCCTGGGGATGTGCTCGCCGGCGGTGAATTCCTTGTTGCCTGGGTGCACGATGGTCTGCTTCCCGCCACGCCCATGGTGCAGCACCGGTTCATCGATGTCCCGTCCCGGAATGCTGATCTGCTCGCCGTGTTCCATGTCCATGATGGAACGGCGGCTTACGGCCTCTTCGACGGCCTTCTTGATGTGCTCACGGTAACGCCGCAGGAAGCGCTGGCGGTTGACCGTGCTCTTGTTCTTGCCGTTCAGGCGTCGGTCGATAACGTAGCTCATGGTCCCTCCGGTGACTGAATGCAGCTGCAAGCCACAAGCTTCAAACTGCAAGAAAGAGCAGCCACCGCTGCTGCAAGCTGCGGCGCAGGCCGGAGCGCTGACGCCGAGCAGCTTGCAGCTTGCGGCTAGAAGCTTGCCGCTTTATTGCGATTTCCTGACCCGCAGGTACCATTCCGACAGCAGGCGCACCTGTTTGTCGGTGTAGCCACGCTCCACCATCCGCGTGACGAAGTCGTTGTGCTTCTGTTGATCCTCCTTGCTGGCCTTGGCGTTGAAGCTGATGACCGGCAGCAGGTCTTCGGTGTTGGAGAACATTTTCTTCTCGATCACCACCCGCAGCTTTTCGTAGCTGAGCCAGCTCGGGTTCTTGCCGTTGTTGTTGGCGCGGGCACGCAGCACGAAGTTGACGATCTCGTTGCGGAAGTCCTTCGGATTGCTGATGCCTGCTGGTTTCTCGATCTTCTCCAGCTCTTCGTTGAGGGCGATACGGTTGAGGATCTCGCCGGTTTCCGGGTCGCGGTATTCCTGGTCCTGGATCCAGAAGTCGGCGTACAGCACATAGCGGTCGAAGATGTTCTGGCCGTATTCGCTGTAGGACTCGAGGTAGGCGGTCTGGATTTCCTTGCCGATGAACTCGATGTAGCGCGGTGCCAGGTATTCCTTCAGGTAGCGCAGGTAACGCTCGCGCACTTCGGCCGGGAACTGTTCCTGCTCGATCTGCTGTTCCAGCACATACAGCAGGTGCACGGGGTTGGCCGCCACTTCATGCGGGTCGAAGTTGAACACCTTGGAGAGAATCTTGAAGGCGAAGCGGGTCGACAGGCCGTTCATGCCTTCGTCCACTCCCGCGGCATCGCGGTACTCCTGGATCGACTTGGCTTTCGGGTCGGTATCCTTGAGGTTTTCGCCGTCGTAGACCCGCATCTTCGAGTAGATGTTGGAGTTTTCCGGCTCCTTGAGGCGCGAGAGCACGGTGAACTGGGCGAGCATCTTCAGGGTATCGGGCGCGCAATGGGCCTTGGCCAGCGAGCTGTTGACCAGCAGCTTGTCGTAGATCTTGATCTCATCGCTGACGCGCAGGCAATACGGCACCTTGACGATGTAGATCCGGTCGATGAAAGCCTCGTTGTTCTTGTTGTTGCGGAAGGTGTGCCACTCCGATTCGTTGGAGTGGGCCAGCAGGATACCGGTGTAGGGAATGGCCCCAAGGCCTTCGGTACTGTTGTAGTTGCCTTCCTGGGTGGCGGTGAGCAAGGGGTGCAGGACCTTGATCGGCGCCTTGAACATTTCGACGAATTCCATCAGGCCCTGGTTGGCCCGGCACAGTGCGCCCGAGTAGCTGTAGGCATCGGCGTCGTTCTGCGGGAATTCCTCGAGCTTGCGGATATCCACCTTGCCGACCAAGGCCGAGATGTCCTGGTTGTTTTCGTCACCTGGTTCGGTCTTGGCGATAGCGATCTGGTTGAGGATCGACGGGTACAGCTTCACCACCCTGAACTTGCTGATATCACCGCCGAATTCCTGCAGGCGCTTGGTGGCCCAGGGCGACATGATGGTGTTCAGGTAGCGCCGCGAGATGCCGTACTCTTCCTCGAGAATGGCCCCGTCTTCGGTGGCGTTGAACAAGCCCAGCGGAGACTCGAATACCGGCGAGCCCTTGATTGCGTAGAAGGGCACCTTTTCCATCAGCTGCTTGAGTTTCTCGGCCAGCGACGACTTGCCGCCGCCTACCGGGCCCAGCAGATAGAGGATCTGTTTCTTCTCTTCCAGACCTTGGGCGGCATGGCGGAAGTATGAAACGATCTGGTCGATGCACTCTTCCATGCCATGGAAGTCGGCAAAGGCCGGATACCGGCGAATAACCTTGTTGGAGAATATTCGCGACAGCCTGGAGTTGCTGGAGGTGTCGATCAGTTCTGGCTCACCGATGGCCAGCAATAGCCGTTCAGCCGCCGATGCGTAGGCACTGCGATCCTCTTTGCACAGCTCGAGGTACTCCTGCAGCGAAAGTTCTTCCTGGCGCGTAGACTCGAAGCGTTGTTGGAAGTGGCTAAAAATACTCATGACGTCACCTCGCTCGATACGTGGAGACGACGCCGGATCAGTCAGCTGATGCTGGCATGCAACCGGGTTCGCCGATTGCTGTATACCCCCCAGAACACCCTGAAACGCTACCGATGACCCGCACGCCGGTGTACCGGCTCTCCCCTTTTTTTGGATGGCCTGCGCTTAAGAATAGTTGGTTATCCGCAAGGTCAAGGGCGTGCGGCGGAGAAGTTGCGAACGACCGTTCGTCAGGTAGGCTGCAAGCCCGCGTGGGGCGCGGGCTGCAGTAAAAATGAAAAATTATTCGGCAGCGCCCTGGGCGGTCTCGGCCGGGTAGGTGGTGCGCCACAGTTCGAAGCCGCCATCGACGCTGTACACGTCGGAGAAGCCCTGGCCGACGAGGTAGGCGGCTGCGCTCTGGCTGGAATTGCCGTGGTAGCAGACCACCAGGGTCGGGGCATCCAGGTCGGCGTTGCGGATGAACTCGGCGACCGAATGGTTATCCAGATGCCTGGCGCCGGTGATGTGGCCGGCGGCAAAGGCTTGCGAGTCGCGAATGTCGACGACTACCGCACCTTGCGCGCGCAGGGCCAGGGCCTGCTCGGGAGGGATGCGCTTGAATTCGCTCATGGGTACGGCTTCCTTCAGGGGTGATCGTTGAGTGTAGGTGTTTAGGCAGGGAGGCGTAAGTTGCCGTCGTCGGAGCAGTCGCAGCGGTGATATTCGCCGCTGTCGACGTTGTACAGGGTCATGGCGCCGCCCCACACGCAGCCGGTGTCGAGGGCGATGATGCCGGGCTCGTCAACCTGGCCCTGTAGCGCGGCCCAGTGGCCGAAGATGATCTTCACGTGGCGCGAGCGGCGCTCCTTGTGCGCAAACCAGGGCTTGTAGCCTTTGGGGGCGGTGCCCAGCCCTTCCTTGCTCTTGAGGTCGAGCTTGCCTGCGGCGGTGCAGAACCGCATGCGCGTGAGGTAATTGGTGATTACCCGCAGGCGCTCGACGCCAGTGAGGCTCTTGCTCCACTTGTTCGGCTCGTTGCCGTACATGCCGTCGAGGTAGGGTTGCAGGCGGTTGTCGTCGCGCAGCACTTGCTCGACTTCTTCTGCCAGTTGCAGCGCCTGGCCGAGTGTCCATTGTGGTGGGATGCCGGCATGGACCAGGGCGATGCCACGGGGTTCGTCGTAATGCAGCAGTTTCTGCTGGCGCAACCAGTCGAGTAGCCGGTCGGCGTCCGGCGCCTGAATGATCTCGCGCAGCGTATCGCTTTTCTTCAGGCGCTCGACGTTGTGCCAGGCGGCCAGCAAGTGCAGGTCATGGTTGCCCAGCACGCACACCAGCGACTGGCGGATCGAATAGAGGTATCGCAAGGTTTCGAGCGACTCCGGGCCGCGGTTGACCAGGTCCCCGACCAGCCACAGGCGGTCCACCGCCGGGTTGAAGTTGACCCGTGCGAGCAGGCACTTGAGCGGTTCCAGGCAGCCTTGCAGGTCTCCGACGGCGTAAGTGGCCATCAGTGGAGCGCCCCGGGGACCGCCAGACGAAAGGGTGCGATGTCAGCTTCGAAGCGCTTGCCGTCTTCGGCGAACATCTCGTAGCTGCCCTGCATGGTGCCGACGCGCGTGCTGATGACTGCGCCGCTGCTGTAGGTATGGCTCTGGCCGGGTTCGATGGTGGGCTGCTGGCCGACTACACCGGCGCCGCGAACCTCTTCGACTTCGCCATCACCATTGGTGATCAGCCAGTGGCGCGACAGCAGCTTGGCTTTGACCGAGCCGTTGTTTTGCACGGTGATGGTGTAGGCGAAGGCGAAGCGACTGCTTTCGGGGTCGGATTGGTCTTTCAGGTAACGGGTCACGACGCTGACGTCGATCTGATAGCGAGGGTCGGACATGCAAGGGCCTTGGGCGAACTGACGCAATAATGCAGTCTAGGCCATTGAGAGGGGCGAGGGCCAGCGGTGTGGGGTTGTGCTGCCAGTGCAGACGCTGTCGCCGGCAAGCCGGCGACAGGGCAGTAGCAGGTGCAATCAGGCTTGCTGCTCGGCCAGCTGATCGGCCAGGCGCACGAAGGCGGCCAGGTCGAGCTGCTCGGGGCGCAGGCTGCCATCTACGCCGGCGGCCTCGATGGCTGCGCTGTCGAGTAGGCCTTTCATGGTATTTCGCAGGGTCTTGCGGCGCTGGTTGAACGCTTCGCGCACCACCTGTTCCAGCAACTTCGCATCCTTGGCTGGATGTGGCAGTACTTCGTGGGGCACCAGGCGCACGATCGCCGAGTCTACCTTCGGTGGCGGGTTGAACGCGCCCGGGCC
This sequence comes from Pseudomonas sp. NBRC 111123, assembly GCF_001320205.1. NCBI lineage: Bacteria > Pseudomonadati > Pseudomonadota > Gammaproteobacteria > Pseudomonadales > Pseudomonadaceae > Pseudomonas > Pseudomonas sp. NBRC 111123. The sequence continues at coordinate 37,547 of NZ_BCAZ01000016.1, read as the reverse complement.
AACGTTGAACAGGTGCTCCACGCGGCAGTGGTACTGCACCATGATCGACAGGCGGCCCCAGTCGCCACCGCCTGGGCCTGCAGCCATGCGCTCGACCACTTCCTTCTGCAGCATGAAGTGCATGTCACGGATCAGCCCGGCGTGGCTGAGCAGGTGAAAGATCAGCGGGGTGGAGATGTTGTAGGGCAGGTTGCCGACCACCTTGAGGCTGCGTGGCGGCACGCCTAGCTGGTTGAAGTCGAACTTCAGGGCGTCGCCCTGGTGCAGGCGGAAGTTGTCGCGCCCGGCGAACTTGTGCTGCAGGATCGGCACCAGGTCCTTGTCCAGTTCGACCACGTCCAGCTGTGCGCCGCTGCCCAGCAGGCCCTCGGTCAGGGCTCCCTGGCCCGGGCCGATCTCCAGCAGGTGTTCGCCGGCCTTGGCGTTGATGGCACGCAGGATGCGGTCGATGATGCCGGCGTCGTGCAGGAAGTTCTGGCCAAAGCGCTTGCGCGCCTTGTGTTGGTATTGCTCGTTCATGGTCGGTTCTCGGCCATCTGGTAGGCGGTTTCCAGGGCGACGCGCAGGCTGCCGGTGTCGACCTTGCCGCTGCCGGCCAGGTCCAAAGCAGTGCCGTGGTCAACCGATGTGCGGATGATCGGCAGGCCCAAGGTCACGTTGACTGCGGCGCCAAAGCCCTTGTACTTGAGTACGGGCAGGCCCTGGTCGTGGTACATCGCCAGCACCGCGTCGCAGTGCTCCAGATATTTGGGGCTAAACAGGGTATCGGCCGGCAGTGGGCCGCGCAGGTCCATGCCTTCGGTACGCAGGCGGGCCAGCGTCGGCTCGATGATGTCGATTTCTTCGCGGCCAAGATGGCCGCCTTCCCCGGCATGCGGGTTGAGGCCGCAGACCAGGATGCGTGGGTTGGCAATGCCGAACTTGTCACGCATGTCGGCATGCAGGATGCGGGTGACCCGCTCCACGCGCTCGGCAGTGATGGCGTCGGCAATGTCCCGCAGCGGCAGGTGCGTGGTCACCAGGGCCACACGCAAGCCGCGGGTGGCCAGCATCATCACTACCTGGGCGGTGTGGGTCAGGTCGGCAAGGAATTCGGTATGGCCGGAGAAGGCAATACCGCTTTCATTGATCACGCCCTTGTGTACGGGTGCGGTGATCATCCCGGCGAATTGCCCGTCAAGGCAACCTTGGCCAGCACGGGTCAGCGTTTCCAGTACGAATGCTGCGTTGGCCTTGTCCAGCTGGCCTGGCACCACTGGTGCTGCCAAAGGTGTGTCCCACACGTACAAACTGCCAGCAGGTGCCGGCTGGTCTGGCCATTGGCCCGGCACTACCGGCAGCAGGTTGACGGCCAGCCCCAGCTGCGTGGCCCGCTCGGCGAGCAGGTCACGGCTGGTGATGGCGATCAGGGGATGGGGCTGGGCGTCGGCGGCGAGCAGCAGGCACAGGTCGGGGCCTATGCCGGCTGGTTCGCCGGGGGTGACGGCGAAGCGCAGGGGCTTCACTGTGCGGCCTGGTCAGCGCCAGGCAGCTTGATTTCAACGTAGGCTTCGTCGCGGATCTGGCGCAGCCAGGTCTGCAGCTCTTCGTCGTACTTGCGGTTGCGCAGCACGTTCATGGCCTGTTGCTCACGCGCCTGCTCGGTGCTGTCGGTGGCGCGGCGGCCCAGCACTTCCAGAACGTGCCAGCCATACTGGGTCTTGAACGGTTTGGTCACAACACCTTGCTGGGCGTTGGCCATCTGTTCGCGGAACTCCGGTACCAGGCTGTTCGGGTCGACCCAGTTGAGATCGCCGCCGTTGAGTGCGGAGCCCGGGTCTTCCGAGAAGCTCTTCGCCAGCTCGCCGAAGTCCTCGCCGTTCTGGATGCGCTCGTACAGGCGCTCTGCCAGCTGCTTGGTGGCCGCTTCGCTGCGGATTTCGCTCGGCTTGATCAGGATGTGGCGAACATGCACTTCGTCACGCAGCACGTTTTCGCCACCACCACGCTTCTCCTCGAGCTTGAGCAGGATGAAGCCGTTGGGGATGCGGATGGGTTGGGTGATGTCGCCTACCGCCATGCTGCTGAGCATCTTGGCGAAGTCTGGTGGCAGTTGGGCGGCTTTACGCCAGCCCATTTCACCACCTTCAAGGGCGTTTTCGCTGGCCGAGTTGGCAATCGCCACCTGGCCGAAGTCCGCGCCCTGGCGCAGTTGCTGGTAGAGGTCACCGACCTTGCGCGCAGCTTTCTGGATGTCGTCCGAATTGGCGGCTTCCGGGGTCGGGATGAGGATGTTTGCCAGGCGGTACTCTTCTGACATCTGCATCTTGCCCATGTCCGAGTTGAGGAAGTTCTTCACTTCCTGCTCGGAGACCTGGATGCGTTCGGCAACGCGGCGCTGGCGCACGCGGCTGATGATCATCTCGCGCTTGACCTGCTCACGGGCGTCATCGAACGACAGGCCGTCATGGGCGAGGGCGGCGCGGAACTGCTCCAGGGACATGCCATTGCGCTGGGCAATGGTGCCGATGGCCTGGTTCAGTTCTTCGTCGGTGATGCGGATGCCCGAACGTTCGCCAATCTGCAACTGCAGGTTCTCGACGATCAGGCGTTCCAGTACCTGCTGCTCCAGTGCGCCGGTCGGCGGCACGCCGCCGCCACGCTTGGCGATGGTTTGCTGCACCTCGTGAACGCGCTGGTCCAGTTGGCTCTGCATGACCACGTCGTTGTCGACGATGGCCACCACGCGGTCCAGGGGTTGTACCGCGGCATGCACCGCGCCACTCAGCAATGCAGCGCCCAGCAACACTGGGCGCAGTCGATCAATAAGCTTGTTCTTCACGAGTACGATAGCCTTGAATGCCTTGGTCGAGGAACGATTCGACTTTATTGCCCACTACACCACCGAGGCCTTTCAGCACGATCTGCAGGAAGATGCCGTGGTCGCCTTTTTCGTTTGTCGGGGTCGCTTGGCTGAAGTCGTCGCTGTCGACCCAGTAACGGTTGATCAGACGCAGCTTCCAGCAGCAGTTGTCGTATTCGAAACCGCCCATGGCTTCCAGGGTACGGTTGCGGTTGTAGTCATGCTGCCAGCGGGCGATTACGCTCCATTGCGGCACGATCGGCCAGATGACCGAGAAGTCGTGCTGCTGGATCTTGTAGTAATCCTTGATGAAATTATCGGTGCCAGGTGTGCCATAGTCGCCGCCGCCCACTTTCCAGGTACCGGTGGTGGAGTCATAGGCAATGGTGTCGTTGCGGTAGCGATAGCCGAAGTTGACCACCTTGTTCGGGTTGTCTTCAGGCTGGTAATGGAACATCGCGCTGCCCGAGCGGGTGCTGCGGCTGTCCGGGTCCCAGTTGAAGTCCGAATTGAAGCGCCAGTCGCGGTTGAAGTAGTAGTTGTACAGCAACGCGTAAGGCGACACATCCGACTGCGAATCCTTGCGGGTACGGTAGTCGATGCCTGGCAGCTGGACCTTGCGGTCCTTGAAGTAGTAAGCCTGACCGATGCTGAAGTTCTGGCGTTCGAAGCCATTGTCTTCGATCCAGCGGGTAGTCACACCCAGCGACAGCTTGTTCTCGTCGCCGATACGGTCGGTGCCGGAGAAGCGGTTGTCACGGAACAGCGAGTCATAGCTGAACAGCGTTTCGCCCGTGTCGAACAGCGGGATGTCCACCTGGTCCTTGTACGGGACATAGAGGTAGTACAGTCGCGGTTCGAGGGTCTGGCGGTAGTTGGTTCCGAACAGCGAAGTATTGCGGTCGAAGTACAGGCCGCTGTCCACGCTGAGAATCGGGATGTCGCGATTCTGGTTGCTCTTGAAGTCGCCAAACAGATCACGGGTGGCATCGCTGCTGCCGGCAACGTCGCTTTTGCCTTTGCCATCCAGATCCAGATCGTAATGGGTGTACATGTACTTCAGCTTCGGCGTGATGTAACCGTAGCTGGCGTTCATCGGCAGGCTGATCGACGGCGCGACGTTCAGGCGGGCACCGTTAGCGCGGGCGACGCCGAAGAGGTTTTCGTCAAGTCGACGGCCTGGGGCACCAGCGCTGAGGTCTGGGTTGCCATCTTTGTCAGTAACGAAATCGTTCTTCAGGTCACGATCAAAGCGTACAGCCTCGGTCTCATAGCCAAAGTTCAAGCCACCTGGCTGGAATGGCAACGTACCGTTGAAGGTGATCTGAGGCAGCTTGTTGTACGGGGTGATCTGCGACAGGGTCGCCATCTCGTACGCTTGCGCATTCAGGCGAGCGGTGTAGCTGTCGCCACGCCAGGTCAGGGCACCTTGCTGATTGACCACGTCATTGCTTTTAACGCCAATCTGGTCGGTTTCCAGATCCTGGAAGTAGAACGGATCGCTGATGTCGGTGTAGTCAACTTCAGTCATCAGGCGCTCGTCCAGGCCACCTTTGTGCTGCCAGTTGATCATCCAGCGTTCTTTCTTGTAGTCCGTCTGCAGCTTGCGGTCATCGTCCTCGTCGTTGAGGTAACCACCGCCGAACTGGCCTTCGCTGGACTTGGTCAGGTAGCGGAACTCGCCTTCCATGAGCATGCCGCGCTTGGTCATGTAGCGCGGGTACAACGTGGCGTCATAGTTGGGCGCCAGGTTGAAGTAGTAAGGCGTGACCAGCATGAAGCCGGTGTCGCTGGTGCTGCTGAACGACGGCGGCAGGAAGCCGGACTGGCGACGATCGTCGATCGGGAAGTAGATGTACGGTGTGTAGAGCACCGGGAAATCTTTGACCCGCAGGGTGACGTTGGTCGCCGTACCGAAACCGGTTGCCGGGTTCAGGGTGATGTTGTTGCCCTTCAGCTGCCAGGCGTTGCTGCCCGGTTCGCAGGTGGTGTACGTACCGTCCTTGAGGCGGATGATGGCGTTTTCGCCACGCTTGGCGTACAGGGCGTTGCCGCGAATGTGCGACTTGTGCATCACGTATTCGGCGTTGTCGACCTGGGCTTCGCCGGTATCGAGCTGAATCTGGGCCTCGTCGCCGACCACCAGCGAGCCATTGTCGCGAATCTTGACGTTGCCCTTGAGCTCGCCACGGTTCTCGGCCTGGTACAGGTTGGCCTCGTCGGCTTCGGCCTGCATGCTGCCTTGGCGCATCACCACGTCACCGGCGAGGGTAGCGATCTGCTGCTCCTGCTGGTACTTGGAGACCTTGGCGTTGATGTAGGTTGGCGACTCATCCTTGGGGGTGGAGTCGGCCATGCCTGGGCGAGTGGGCTCGATGTACGCGCCACCGCAGTACGGGCCGGTTTCGGCCAGCTGCGCTGCAGTGAGCTTTTCGCGTGGAACCCAGTCAAGGTGGCTGTAATCTTCGCTGCGCGACTTCAGGCCGCGGCCCTTGGCCTCGGTGACCAGCATGGGCTTGTCTGCACGTTCGGCCTCGGCCGGTTCGGCTTCAGTCCCGGAAGTGAGCGCGGCACCTTCATGCACCGGGCGCGGAGGCAGGTTGTTGACTGGGGTCTTGGGCTTGCAGTCCCAACCACCGGAGGCGGACACTTGGCAGTCGAACTGCTCGGCTGCCACCACATAAGAGGTGGCCAGAGGTTGCATGGCCAGCAGACCGCCGGTTACCAGCAACGGAAACTTTCTACGAAATGCGGGGGATTTCAATGCCATCTTATTAGTCCGGGCTTCCTGCGTGCCATCTGCCCGCGTGTGGGGCCGCACGCCTCTCGATGGTCTGAAAAAGATGCTGGATAATAAAGCATGACCCGCTTGACGGCTAGGGCCGTCGGAGACCCTTGTAATGCCTGAACACGATGTACGCCTGCAACAACTGACTGTCTGGCTCCATGAGCAGCTCGATCAACTTTTCCGCGATAACGCCTGGGGCGAGGTGCCCGAGGGCCGCCTGACCGCCGCCAGCAGCGATGCCAGCTTCCGCCGTTACTTCCGCTGGCAGGGTGCAGGCCACAGTTTCGTGATCATGGACGCGCCGCCGCCTCAGGAAAACTGCCGACCATTCGTCGCCATCGACCATCTGCTGGCCGGTGCCGGCGTGCATGTGCCGCAGATCCATGCGCAGGATCTGGAGCGCGGTTTTCTGCTACTGGGTGATCTGGGTCACCAGACATACCTTGACATCATTAATGGCGATAACGCGGATGCATTGTTCGCCGATGCCATCAATGCGCTGCTGGCCTTCCAGCGCCTGCCGATGGATGCGCCACTGCCCAGCTACGATGAAGCCTTGCTGCGCCGTGAAGTCGAACTGTTCCCGGAATGGTACGTAGGCCGTGAGCTCGGCCTGGTCTTCAGCGACGCGCAGAAGGCCAGCTGGCAGCGTATCAGCCAGTTGTTGATCGACAGCGCCCTGGCCCAGCCCAAGGTGCTGGTGCACCGTGACTACATGCCGCGCAACCTGATGCAGAGCACGCCCAACCCAGGCGTGCTGGACTTCCAGGACGCGGTTTACGGCCCGGTTACCTACGACATCACTTGCCTGTTCAAGGACGCTTTCCTCAGTTGGCCGCAAGCCCAGGTCGAAGGCTGGCTGCGCCGCTACTGGGACCAGGCGCGCGCCGCGGGCATTGCGGTGCAGCCGGTGTTCGACGACTTCCAGCGTGCCAGTGACCTGATGGGCGTGCAGCGCCACCTCAAGGTGATCGGTATTTTCGCGCGAATTTGCCACCGTGATGGAAAACCGCGATATCTGGCCGACGTCCCGCGATTCTTCGCCTATATAGATGAAGTGGTCAGCCGTCGCCCGGAGCTTGCCGAACTGGGCCAGCTGATCGCCGAGTTGCAAGCCGGAGCGCGTGCATGAAGGCGATGATTCTTGCAGCAGGCAAAGGCGAGCGCATGCGCCCGCTGACCCTGCATACCCCCAAACCGCTGGTACCCGTCGCGGGTCAGCCACTGATCGAGTATCACCTGCGCGCGCTGTTGGCGGCCGGGTTTACCGAGGTGGTGATCAACCACGCCTGGCTTGGCCAGCAGATCGAAGACCATCTTGGCGATGGCAGCCGGTTCGGGCTGCACATCCGCTACTCGGCCGAAGGTGAGCCGCTGGAAACCGGTGGCGGAATCTTCAAGGCCTTGCCATTGCTGGGGAACGAGCCATTCGCCCTGATCAATGGCGATGTCTGGACCAACTATGACCTTGCCCGCCTGCGCGCGCCGCTGCACGGGCTGGCGCATCTGGTGTTGGTCGATAACCCAGGCCATCACGGCCGAGGCGACTTCCGCCTGGACGGCGAACGGGTGGTCGACGGAGACGAGGCTCCCGGCACGCTGACCTTCAGCGGCCTCTCGGTGTTGCACCCGGCATTGTTCGATGGCTGCCAGGCGGGCGCCTTCAAGCTGGCACCGTTGCTGCGCCAGGCAATGGCGTCGGGCCAGGTGAGTGGCGAGCACCACCGTGGCCACTGGGTGGATGTCGGCACCCTGGAGCGCCTGGCCGAGGCCGAGCGCTTGATCGGCGAGCGCGCCTGACATGTGGTGGCCAGGCACGGTAATCGGGCTGGGCGCAGGCTTTGCGGTCGCCAGTATTCCCGGCGCGTTGCTCGGTGCCTTGCTGGGCCAGGCGATGGACCGACGCATCCGCCTGCAGGGTTGGGAAGACATGCGCGAGCGCCTGGGTGGTCGCCCGGCCCTGCCCGACGATGAGTTGCTGTTCGTGTTGCTGGGGCGGCTGGCCAAGAGCGATGGCCGTGTGGCCGAGCAGCATATCCAGCAGGCGCGCCAGGAAATGGTCCGCCTGGACATGACCGAGGCCGCGCGTTTGCGGGCAATAGCCGCGTTCAACCGGGGCAAGGCCGGCAAGGAGCGGCTGGCCGGTCACCTGCGCCGCATCCGGCTGCAGCCGCATGCCGCCGAAGGCACGTTGCGCGCTTGCTGGCGCATGGCCTGGGCCGACGGCAAAGCCGGGCGGCACGAGCGCGAACTGCTGCTGGAATGGGGGCACAAGCTGGGCCTCAGCCGGCGTCAGGTGCAGGCGATGTCGCTGGAGTATGAGCCGCGCAAGGCGCCGGTGTCGGGCGGGGTGATGAACTATGCATCAGCCCTGCGCTTGCTGGGCGTCGAGGCCGACACCGAAGGCGATCAGGTCAAGCAGGCTTACCGGCGGCTGGTAAGCAAGCATCATCCGGACAAGCTGGCGGGCAGCGGGGCAAGCGAGTCGCAAGTGCGCGAGGCGACCGAGCGGACTCGCGAACTGCACCAGGCCTACGCCATCGTTCGCAAGCGGCGCGGGTTCTAAAGGCCCGACCGCGGCGGCCCGCCGCCACAGCAAGCCCGCTCCCACAGGCATTGCACGCGATCCTGTGGTGGCGGGCTTGCCCGCTAACAGGGCTCTGGCAGGCTTACTGTTGCGGGTTCATCCAGCCCCGAACCCTGCGGAACAGCTGCTCCTGCTCACCGTTCTTGTTGGCCGGCATGGCAATCAGCGACAGCTGTTTGTACTGGCTGTCCTTGTGCCGCTTGCTGGCCTGCAGGCGCTGCGCTGCAGCGTTGCGGTCGCCGGTACGCGTGGCGTAGTAGAGGTCGGCCGTTGGCACCTTCAGGGTTGGCGTCAGGCTTTGCAGGTCGTGCTCGACCCGGGCCGGCGTCTGTGCGGCAACCATCACCAGTTTCTGCACCTGTGGCGGTTGCTTCTCGCTCAGGTAGCGCGCGGCCCAATAGGCGCCGCTGCCATGGCCGATCAACACGATGCTGCGTGAGTTGTGCTGCTGGGCATAGGCCACGGCGGCATCCAGGCGAGCGAAGATGCGTTCGGCGTCGGCCACATCGTTCTGCTCGCCGGCTTGCTCGGCATCGGTGCTTTCCGCGGTATCGGGGTCGGCGGCGGTGGCCTGGGCGACGTTGGCGTTGGCGTCGGCGGGGGTGTCCTTGGATGGAGCTGTTTCGCCCGCTTTCTTCTCGGGCTCTGCTGCTGGCTTGGCCTCGACCCGTGCCTGGGGGGCGTCGGCCAGCAGGTCGGGCAGGCTCACGCTCAGGCTGTGCCAGCCGATATCCGGGAACTTGCGCCGCAGCGGGCCGACCACATTGGGCCAGTCGGCGTTTTCGCCAGCGCCAGGGACGATGATCACTGCGCCCTGCGGATCACTGTCGTTGGCTGGCTTCCACAAGGCCAGGAAGCTGTCCGCTCCGGCCTGCAGGGTCTGTTGTTCGGCCTTCGGTGCCAGGCGTTCCAGGGCCTGCGCAACTTCCTGGCTACGCTCCAGCAGGGGCGGGCGTGGCGCCGGAGCAGCTGGCGCTTCGGCCGTCGCCTCCGGCTTTGCAGCGTCAGCGGCCAGGGCGCCGAGTGGTAGGAGCGAGGCCAGGCAGCACATTGCCAGCGTCGTGCGATAAAGTGTGGACATGAATCAACCCAAGGCCAGAATGATACCGGCAGCCTAATAGTATTTGCCCGCGACGGCCATGCTGCATGGCCGCCTTTGCCAAGATGAGCGTGTAGATGAAGCGATTGCGTCGCCTGTTGGTTATCGGCGGGTTGTGCCTGCCCTTGATCGCCTTGGCACGGCCAGAGCTGCCGCCGCCGGTGACGCTGGAGCCTGCCCAGCAGCAATGGCTCGATAGCCATCGCAGCCTGCGTGTCGGCCTGGTGCTGCAGGCGCCCTACGCGCAGTTCGACCGCCGCCTGCAGCAGCTTTATGGCGCCAACGTCGAGTTGGTGAACGGGTTGGGGCAGGCACTGGGCCTTGATCTGACCTGGCGCAACTTCGCCGACCAGGCCAGCCTTGAACATGCGCTGCAGGCGGGTGAAATCGATTTTGCCCCGGGCCTGACGCAAACACCGACAACCCTGCGCCTGTGGTTGTTCAGCGACCCTTACATGCGGGTGCCGCAGCTGGTGGTGGGGCCACGTACCGGGGCGATGGCCGTGGAGCTGGAAAAGCTCGATGCTGAAAGCCGGGTCGCGGTGCGCATGCCCAGTGCCCTGGCCGACTACCTGCGCGGCAATTACAGCGGCCTGAACCTGCAGGGCGTGCCCAGCGAGCGCGAAGCCCTGCAGCTGGTGGTCGGTGGCCAGGCCAGTTACGCCGTGCTAGATGAAGCACAACTGAGCCGGCTCTCACGCGAGAGCGAGTTCGCCGAACTGGTGGTGGTGGGTGATATCGGCTTGCCGCAGTTGCTGCGGGTGGGTTCGCGACGCGATTGGCCGGTGCTTGCCGATGTGCTCGAGCGCGGGTTGCAGGCCATGCCGGCCAAGGAGCTGGAACAACTTCACCAGCGTTGGTTGCAGCCCAAATACCCGCGTTTGAGCGACTCGCCTGGCTTCTGGCAGAACCTGGCCTTGCTGTTCGGCCTGTTGCTGCTGTGTGCCCTGGCCACGCTGATATGGCAGCGTCGCCAGCAACGCCAACTGGAACGTAGCCTGCTGGCCGCGCGGGAAAGCCTGACCGAGCGGCAGGGGCGCGAAGAGGCGCTGCGCCTGAGCCAGTTCGCCATCGATCAGAGCACGGTGGGTATCCTCTGGGTCAACTGGGACAGCCATGTGCGTTACGCCAACCATGCGGTGGAGGGCATGCTCGGCTATGCCGAGGCCGAACTGCTGGAGCGCCCGCTGATCGATTTTGAGCCGAACCTGACCATGGATCGCTGGCTCGAACTGTGGAAGGGGGCGCGTGCTGGCGATGGCGGTGTGCGGCAGTTCGAAACCCAGTGCCGGCGCGCCGATGGCAGCTTCTTGCCGGTGGAGTTGTCGCTCCGTTTCCTGCGCTTTCGCGATGCCGAATACCTGGTGGTGTACCTCGCCGATGTCACCGAGCGCCATCGCGCCCTGGCGGCATTGCGCGAAAGCGAGGCGCGGCTCAAGGGTATCGCTGGCAACGTGCCGGGCCTGGTGTTCCGGCTTGAGCCTGCGCCTGCCGAAGGTGAGCCGGAGTTCCCTTATATCAGCGAGGGCAGCGAAGCACTGGTCGGCTACACCCCCGCGCAGATCCAGCACCCGCAGATGGGGCTGCGCAACCTCGTTCATCCGGACGATCGGGCGAACTACCACCAGGTACAGGATCTGGCTATCGCCGGCGATCAGGACTGGTCGTGGCAGGGGCGTATTCTCACCCGCCAGGGCGAGCAACGCTGGGCCGACATCAAGGCCAGTGCCCGCCGTTTGCCCAATGGCCGGGTGGCCTGGGACGGTGTCGTCTGGGACATCACCCAAGGCAAGCGCGCTGAGCTGGCGCTGGCCAAGTCGCAGGAACAGCTGCGCGAACTGTCGGCGCACCTGGAAAGCGTGCGCGAGGAAGAGAAGGCTCGCATCGCCCGTGAAGTGCATGACGAACTGGGGCAGATGCTGACCGTGCTCAAGCTGGAAGTGTCGATGTGCGAGCTGGCCTTCGCCGAACTCGACCCCGGGTTGCACGAACGCCTGGGCAGCATGAAGCGCCTGATTGCCCAGCTGTTCCAGCTGGTGCGCGACGTCGCTACCGCGCTGCGCCCACCGATCCTCGACGCGGGCATCGCCTCGGCCATCGAATGGCAGGCGCGGCGCTTCGAAGCGCGCACGCAGATACCCTGCCTGGTGCAGGTACCGGATAATCTGCCAGCATTGAGCGATGCCAAGGCCACCGGCCTGTTCCGCATTCTGCAGGAGGCGCTGACCAATGTGATGCGCCATGCCCAGGCGCACAGTGTGGAAATAGAGCTGGTACGTGAAGACGGGCAACTGCGCTTGACCGTCAGCGACGATGGCTCCGGGTTCTGCCGCGACCAGCCCAGGCCGACATCGTTCGGCCTGGTCGGCGTGCGTGAGCGGGTGCTGATGCTCGGTGGCAGCATGGCGTTGGACAGTGAACCAGGCGAGGGCACCAGCCTGAGCGTGGCCATTCCCTTGGAGTAGGAGAGCAAGCGTGATTCGAGTGCTGGTGGCCGAAGACCACACCATTGTCCGGGAAGGCATCAAACAGCTGATTGGCCTGGCCAAGGACATGCAGGTGGCAGGGGAGGCCGGGAATGGCGAGCAGTTGCTCGAGACTTTGCGCCACACGCCCTGCGAGGTGGTGTTGCTGGATATCTCCATGCCGGGGGTGAGCGGCCTGGAGGCGATCCCGCGTATTCGTGCGTTGCACGATGCCCCGGCGATCCTGATGCTGTCGATGCACGACGAGGCGCAGATGGCTGCTCGCGCGCTGAAGGCGGGTGCCGCCGGTTATGCGACCAAGGACAGCGACCCGGCCCTGCTGCTGACGGCCATTCGCCGGGTCGCGAGCGGCGGGCGTTACATCGACCCGGCGCTGGCTGACCGGATGGTCTTCGAGGTAGGCCTGACCGAAACCCGGCCGCTGCATACGTTGCTCTCCGAGCGTGAATTCTCGGTGTTCGAGCGGCTGGCCCAGGGGGCCAACGTCAACGACATCGCCCAGCAGCTGGCGCTGTCGAGCAAGACCATCAGCACCCACAAGGCCAGGCTGATGCAGAAGCTCAAGGTCAATTCGCTGGCGGAGCTGGTGAAGTACGCCATGGAGCACAAGCTGGTCTGAGTGTTCTGATCGCGACAGCTGCCATATCCGGCACAGTGGTGAACCCTGTGGGAGCGGGTTTACCCGCGAAAGGGCCGGGCCTGCCATCTGCGGCGTCTGGGCTGGCCTCTTCGCGGGTAACCCCGCTCCCACAGGGACTCATGTCTGTGCTGAAAGCGCCGTGCTTGTAGGGCAATCCCTACAGGAAATCTTCCAGCCGGATGATGGCATTCTCTCAGTACCGCCGATTTCCGGGCGCTTGCGGCTCTTCTACTCTTTTGCCTACGCAGTCATTCCAACAAGAAGGTGCAGGCATGAGCGAGGCGAATTCGAACGCTGCCACCAGCGAGACGCTGGTCAGCTTCCGTGGTGTGCAGAAGAGCTACGACGGCGAATCGCTGATCGTCAAAGACCTCAACCTGGACATTCGCAAAGGTGAATTCCTCACCCTGCTCGGCCCTTCCGGCTCGGGCAAGACCACCAGCCTGATGATGCTGGCTGGTTTCGAAACCCCCACCGCCGGTGAAATCCAGCTGGCCGGTCGATCGATCAACAACGTGCCGCCGCACAAGCGCGACATCGGCATGGTGTTCCAGAACTACGCACTGTTCCCACACATGACCGTGGCCGAAAACCTGGCCTTCCCGCTGAGCGTGCGCGGCCTGAGCAAGACCGACATCAGCGAACGGGTCAAGCGTGTGCTGAACATGGTCCAGCTCGATGCCTTCGCCAAGCGCTATCCGGGCCAGCTTTCCGGTGGTCAGCAGCAGCGTGTGGCACTGGCCCGGGCGCTGGTGTTCGAGCCACAGCTGGTGCTGATGGACGAACCGCTGGGTGCCCTCGACAAGCAACTGCGCGAACACATGCAGATGGAGATCAAGCACATTCACCAGCGCCTGGGCGTGACCGTGGTCTACGTGACCCACGACCAGGGCGAGGCGCTGACCATGTCTGACCGCGTGGCGGTGTTCCACCAGGGTGAGATCCAGCAGATCGCCGACCCGCGCACTCTCTATGAAGAACCGTGCAACACCTTCGTCGCCAATTTCATCGGCGAGAACAACCGCATCAACGGCACCCTGCTGGCCAGCGATGGCAAGCGTTGCCAGGTGCAGTTGGCCCGCGGCGAGCGGGTGGAGGCGCTGGCGGTGAATGTCGGCCAGGCCGGCGAGCCGGTGACCCTGTCGGTTCGCCCTGAGCGCGTGCGCCTCAACGGCCACAGCGAAAGCTGCGTCAACCGCTTCTCCGGCCGTGTGGCCGAGTTCATCTACCTGGGCGACCACGTACGGGTGCGCCTGGAAGTCTGCGGCAAGGCCGACTTCTTCGTGAAGCAGCCGATCGCCGAGCTCGACCCGGCGCTGGCCGTGGGCGATGTAGTACCGCTGGGCTGGGAGGTGGAGCACGCCCGCGCGCTCGATCCGATTGCCGAAGCCCACTGATGGATTGCTTCACCAACCCTGTACTGTGGAGAGAATAATAATGCGCAAGCAGTTGAAACTGACCGCCCTGGCCCTCGGCCTGTGCGCCGCCGGCCAGAGCATGGCAGCGGACCTGACCGTGGTCTCCTTCGGCGGTGCCAACAAGGCGGCCCAGGTCAAGGCGTTCTACGAGCCATGGGAGAAGGCCGGCAAGGGCAAGATCGTCGCGGGCGAGTACAACGGTGAAATGGCCAAGGTCAAAGCCATGGTCGACACCAACAGCGTGTCGTGGAACCTGGTGGAAGTGGAATCGCCAGAGCTGGCGCGCGGCTGCGACGAAGGCATGTTCGAAGAGCTCGACCCGGCGCTGTTCGGCAACGAGTCCGATTACGTGAAGGGCGCCATCCAGCCATGCGGCGTGGGCTTCTTCGTCTGGTCGACGGTGCTGGCCTACAACGCCGACAAGCTCAAGACCGCACCCACCAACTGGGCCGACTTCTGGGACACCCAGAAATTCCCAGGCAAGCGTGGCCTGCGCAAGGGCGCCAAGTACACCCTCGAATTCGCCCTGATGGCCGACGGCGTTGCGCCGAAGGACGTGTATCAGGTGCTGGCCACCAAGGAAGGCGTGGACCGTGCCTTCAAGAAGCTCGACGAACTCAAACCGAGCATCCAGTGGTGGGAAGCTGGCGCCCAGCCTCCGCAATACCTGGCCTCGGGTGACGTAGTCATGAGTTCGGCCTACAACGGCCGCATTGCCGCCGTGCAGAAAGAAAGCAATCTCAAGGTGGTGTGGAACGGCGGCATCTACGACTTCGACGCCTGGGCGATCCCGAAAGGCGCCAAAGATGTGGAAGAGGCGAAGAAGTTCATCGCCTACACCGTACAGCCGGAACAGCAGAAGACTTACTCCGAGAACATCGCCTACGGCCCGGCCAACTCCAAAGCCGTGCCACTGCTGGCCGATGCGGTGAAGAAAGACATGCCGACCACGCCTGAGAACATTGCCAATCAGGTACAGATCGACGTGGCCTTCTGGGCCGACAACAGCGAGCAGCTGGAGCAACGCTTCAACGCCTGGGCGGCGAAGAAGTAAACGACCAGCGTAAGGGGCCGCGTTGCGGCCCATCGCTGGCAAGCCAGCTCCCACAGGGACCGCACCCTCTCTGAAGGCGGTGCGCCACCTGTGAAAGAGATTCCACAGGGATCAGAAGCTTCGAAGCCAATGCATTACCTGTGGGAGCCGGGCTTGCCGGCGATGGGCTGCTTAGCAGCCCCAATTTCAGCCTGTATCGCGGAGTTCGCCATGGCCATTGCAGTGCCCCTCAACGAAGGCGCAGGTCCAAGTCTCAAGCAGCGCCTCAAGCGTGCCGAGCGGGTTAACCGCTGGAAGGCGCAGGCGTTGATCGCGCCGCTGGCGCTGTTTCTCCTGCTGGTGTTCCTGGTGCCGATTGCGGCGCTGTTGTACAAGAGCGTCGGCAACCCGGAAGTGGTTGGCGGCCTGCCGCGCACGGTTGAAGTGATCAGCCAGTGGGACGGCAAGAGCCTGCCCGGCGAAGATGTCTACAAGGCGCTGAGCCAGGACCTGGCCGAATCGCGCAAGAACCAGACCCTGGGCGACCTCTCCAAACGCCTGAACATGGAACTGGCCGGCTATCGCAGCCTGCTGGCCAAGACTGCAAGGGCGCTGCCATTCAAGGCCGAGCCTGCCTCTTATAAAGATGCCTTGCAGGCGCTCGACGAGCGTTGGGGCGACCCGGCCTACTGGCAGGCGATCCGCCGCAATACCAGTTCGGTGACCTCGTTCTACCTGTTGGCTTCGCTCGACCACCGTATCGATGACCTCGGCGAGCTGGCCAAAGCCACCCCCGACCAGGCCATCTACCTGGATATCTTTGCCCGCACCCTGTGGATGGGTGTGGTGATCACCGCCATCTGCCTGGTGCTGGCCTATCCGCTGGCCTACCTGCTGGCCAACCTGCCGACCCGCCAGAGCAACCTGCTGATGATCCTGGTGCTGCTGCCGTTCTGGACCTCGATCCTGGTGCGGGTGGCGGCGTGGATCGTGCTGTTGCAGTCCGGCGGCCTGATCAACAGTGCACTGATGGCCATGGGCATCATCGACCAGCCGCTGGAACTGGTGTTCAACCGCACCGGTGTGTACATCTCGATGGTGCATATCCTGCTGCCGTTCATGATCTTGCCGCTGTACAGCGTGATGAAGGGCATCTCGCCGAGCTACATGCGTGCGGCGATTTCGCTGGGCTGCCACCCGTTCGCCAGCTTCTGGCGGGTGTACTTCCCGCAGACCTACGCTGGCGTGGGAGCCGGTTGCCTGCTGGTGTTCATCCTGGCCATCGGCTACTACATCACCCCGGCGCTGCTCGGCAGCCCGAACGACCAGATGGTCAGCTACTTCGTCGCCTTCTACACCAACACCAGCATCAACTGGGGCATGGCCACCGCCCTGGGCGGGCTGTTGCTGCTGGCGACCGTGTTGCTGTACCTGATCTATAGCTGGCTGGTCGGCGCCAGCCGCCTGCGCCTGAGCTGAGGAGCCTTGAGATGCTGAGCCCCTACATGTCGCCCGTCGAGCGGGTGTGGTTCTACACCCTGCGCATCCTTTGCGGCCTGATCCTGCTGTTCCTGGTGCTGCCGGTGCTGGTGATCGTGCCCTTGTCGTTCAACAGCGGCAGCTTCCTGGTGTACCCGCTGCAGGGCTTCTCGCTGCAGTGGTACCACGACTTCTTCGCTTCGGCCGAGTGGATGCGGGCGCTGAAGAACAGCATCATCGTCGCGCCGGCGGCCACGGTGCTGGCGATGGTCTTTGGCACCTTGGCATCGATCGGCCTTACCCGTGGCGATTTCCCCGGTAAATCGCTGGTGATGGCGCTGGTGATTTCGCCGATGGTGGTGCCGGTGGTGATCATCGGCGTGGCCAGCTACCTGTTCTTCGCCCCACTGGGCATGGGCAACAGTTTCATCTCGCTGATTCTGGTGCATGCGGTGCTGGGTGTGCCGTTCGTCATCATCACCGTGTCGGCGACCTTGCAGGGCTTCAATTACAACCTGGTACGTGCGGCAGCCAGCTTGGGCGCCTCGCCATTGCTGACCTTCCGTCGGGTGACCTTGCCGCTGATTGCCCCCGGGGTGATCTCGGGGGCGCTGTTTGCCTTTGCCACGTCGTTCGATGAGGTGGTGGTGACACTGTTCCTCGCCGGGCCCGAGCAGGCGACCCTGCCGCGGCAGATGTTCAGCGGCATTCGCGAGAACCTCAGCCCGACCATTGCTGCGGCAGCGACTTTGCTGATCGCGTTCTCGGTGGTGCTGTTGCTGACCTTGGAGTGGTTGCGCGGGCGTAGCGAAAAGCTCAGGACTCAGCAACCTGTCTGATGATGTGTTGCCTGTTCCGGCCTTTTCGCGGCTAAAGCCGCTCCCACAGCTTCTGTGCTGTGGGAGCGGCTTTAGCCGCGAAGAGGCCGGAACAGGTTAAAACGGTTACAATGCGCGCCACCGTGATTCTGCCAACAGGTGCGCCATGCAGCCCTACGCTATTGCCCCCTCCATTCTCTCCGCCGATTTCGCCCGCCTGGGCGAGGACGTCGACAAGGTCCTGGCCGCGGGTGCCGACATCGTCCACTTTGATGTCATGGACAACCACTACGTGCCCAACCTGACCATCGGCCCGATGGTCTGCACGGCGCTGCGCAAGTACGGCGTGACCGCGCCGATCGACGTGCACCTGATGGTCAGCCCGGTAGACCGCATCATCGGCGACTTCATCGAGGCCGGCGCCACCTACATCACTTTCCACCCGGAAGCCTCGCAGCACATCGACCGTTCGCTGCAGTTGATCAAGGACGGCGGTTGCAAGGCCGGCCTGGTGTTCAACCCAGCCACCAGCCTGGATGCACTGAAGTACGTGATGGACAAAGTCGACATGGTCCTGCTGATGAGCGTCAACCCAGGTTTCGGCGGGCAGAAGTTCATCCCTGGCACCCTCGACAAGCTGCGCGAAGCCCGCGCGCTGATCGACGCCAGCGGCCGTGACATCCGCCTGGAAATCGACGGTGGCGTCAACGTCAACAACATCCGTGAGATCGCTGCCGCTGGCGCCGACACCTTCGTGGCCGGCTCGGCAATCTTCAATGCCCCGGACTACCAGGAAGTCATCGCCAAGATGCGCGCCGAACTGGCCCAGGCCCGCCCATGAGTGGCTTCGAGCAGCTGTTCCCGGGGACGCTGCCCAGGCTGGTGATGTTCGATCTGGACGGTACCCTGATCGACTCGGTACCCGACCTGGCCGCTGCCGTGGACCGCATGCTGCTCGAACTGGGGCGCCCACCTGCAGGCCTGGCGGCAGTACGCCACTGGGTCGGCAACGGTGCCCAGGTGCTGGTGCGTCGCGCCCTGGCAGGTGGCATCGAGCATGATGCCGTGGACGATGCGCTGGCCGAAAAAGGCCTGGCGCTGTTCATGGAGGCCTATGCCCAAAGCCATGAGCTCACCGTGCTCTACCCCGGTGTGAAGGACACCCTGCGCTGGCTGCAGAAGCAGGGGGTGGAAATGGCGCTGATCACCAACAAGCCGGAGCGTTTCGTCGCGCCGCTGCTGGACCAGATGAAGATCGGCCGCTATTTCCGCTGGATCATCGGCGGCGATACCTTGCCGCAGAAAAAGCCCGACCCGGCGGCGCTGCTGTTTGTCATGCAGATGGCCGGTGTCAGCCCGCAGCAGTCGGTGTTCGTCGGTGACTCGCGCAGCGATGTGCTGGCGGCCAAGGCGGCTGGCGTGCAATCAGTGGGCCTGACCTACGGCTACAACCATGGCCGGCCGATTACCGAGGAATTCCCCAGCCTGGTGGTCGACGACCTGCGCGCACTGCTGCCCGGTTGCGCAGACCCGGCCACTGGGATAACGTTGGCGGATCTTCAAGCCTCCCAAGACAGAGAGTCCACCGTGGCGGTCACTGGCAAATTCTGGATGAAAGTCATCAAGGCCCTGGCCCGTTGGCGCTGGCGCGCCTGACTCCTGCTCGCCGGCGCCTGCCGGCCCGTCCGCTTGCCCGACCCCATTGCTGCTTGCCACGAGGCTACCCATGACCCGCGAAGAATTCCTGCGCCTGGCCGCTGCCGGCTACAACCGCATCCCTTTGGCCTGTGAAACCCTGGCCGACTTCGACACGCCGCTGTCGATCTACCTGAAACTGGCTGACCAACCCAACTCCTACCTGCTCGAGTCCGTGCAGGGCGGTGAGAAGTGGGGCCGTTACTCGATGATCGGCTTGCCGTCGCGCACCGTGATGCGCGTGCATGGCTACCACGTGAGCATCCTGCAAGATGGTGTCGAGGTGGAAAGCCACGACGTCGAGGACCCACTGGCCTTTGTCGAAAGCTTCAAGGACCGTTACAAGGTCGCCGACATCCCTGGGCTGCCACGTTTCAACGGTGGTCTGGTTGGCTACTTCGGCTACGACTGCGTGCGGTATGTGGAAAAGCGCCTGGGCGCCAGCCCGAACCCGGACCCGCTGGGCGTGCCGGATATCCTGCTGATGGTCTCCGACGCGGTGGTGGTATTCGATAACCTGGCGGGCAAGATGCACGCCATCGTGTTGGTCGACCCGGCTGAGGAGCAGGCCTTCGAGCAAGGCCAGGCGCGCCTGCAAGGCCTGCTGGAGAAACTTCGCCAGCCCATCACCCCGCGCCGTGGCCTGGACCTGAGCGGGCCGATGGCGGCCGAGCCGGAGTTCCGTTCCAGCTACACCCGTGACGATTACGAGAACGCGGTGGGCCGAATCAAGGAGTACATCCTGGCCGGCGACTGCATGCAGGTAGTGCCGTCGCAACGCATGTCGATCGACTTCAAGGCTGCACCGATCGACCTGTACCGGGCACTGCGCTGCTTCAACCCGACGCCGTACATGTACTTTTTCAACTTCGGCGACTTCCATGTGGTCGGCAGCTCGCCGGAAGTGCTGGTGCGGGTGGAAGACAACCTGGTCACCGTGCGGCCAATTGCCGGCACTCGCCCACGTGGGGCTACCGAGGAAGCCGACCGGGCGCTGGAAGATGATCTGCTGTCGGACGATAAAGAGATCGCCGAGCACCTGATGCTGATCGACCTCGGCCGCAACGACGTCGGCCGGGTATCGTCGACCGGTAGCGTGCGCCTGACCGAGAAGATGGTGATCGAGCGTTATTCGAACGTGATGCATATCGTCTCCAACGTCACCGGCCAGCTGCGCGAAGGCCTGACGGCGATGGATGCGCTGCGGGCGATCCTGCCGGCGGGCACCTTGTCGGGTGCGCCGAAGATCCGCGCGATGGAGATCATCGACGAACTGGAACCGGTCAAGCGTGGCGTCTACGGTGGTGCGGTCGGCTACTTCGCCTGGAACGGCAACATGGATACCGCGATTGCCATTCGTACTGCGGTGATCAAGGACGGCGAACTGCACGTGCAGGCCGGTGGCGGTATCGTCGCCGACTCGGTGCCGGCGCTGGAGTGGGAAGAGACCATCAACAAGCGCAGGGCGATGTTCCGTGCCGTGGCGCTGGCCGAGCAGACCACCGCCAAGTAAATCAGTTGGGGCTGCTGCTCAGCCCTTTCGCGACACAAGGCCGCTCCTACAGGGAACGCAATCTCCTGTAGGAGCGGCCTTGTGTCGCGAAAGGGCCGCAAAGCGACCCCAATGATCTAAAAATCTACACTGACGCCCAGGCTCACCCCCTGTTGGGTCAGCTCATCACTCTTGCGCCAGTTGTAGTTCCCGCGCAGGTGCACCCCCGCCACCAGTTCATGCGTCACCCCTAGGCTCGCCCGAGTCAGATCGCTATGGGGCGTGTACCCGGTCAACGTGAAGTCGTTGCTCGGCAACGTCGTCAGGTGCATGGTCACATCCTGCTGGTCATCCTCGAACTCATGCTCCTGCGCCACCTCGGCGAACAACCTGGTGCTCGGCAGTACCTGCACGCTGCCTAGCAGCCCTACGCCCAAGCGCCGCGAAGTCCGTTCCTGGTCATCGAAGCCCAGCGCCGTCGAACGCCCGCTCTTCTCGTCATAACCATCGACGTTCACCCGCGCATAGTCGGCACTGATGAACGGTGCCAGTTGCCAGCGGCTGCTGTCGGCCGCCAGGTTGTAGCCCAGCCGGGCAGTCACGGCCCAGGCTTCACCATCGGTGTCGCCCTTCTCGCTGCGGTCGTTGACGCCAAGGGCAAAGGTGCGCTTGAGGTCGTGGTAGTCCAGATGGCCGGCGCTCAGCACAGCGTCGGCCCACCAGCGGTCCTGGCGGAACTGGGCGAAGGCGCTGGCCAGGTAGCTGTCGAGCTTGTAGTCCGAGTCCTGTTCGCCGGCTTCCAGTTTCTGCCGGTATACGCCGCCGGCCAGGCCCAGGCGCCAGGCGTCGTTGAGCCGGTAGCTGCCACCCAGGGTCAGGTTGTATCCATGGCCGTCAGCGCTGGCAGCACTGTGCTGGTCATCGAAGTCCAGGTTTTGGGCGCCAGTGCTGACGAAGGCCTGCCATTGGCCGACTCCCTGCCAAGGTGTCTGCCACTGGTTGCGCAGTTCGTCCTGGTGCGCGCGCAGGCTGGCGTGGGCCATTTCCGGCAGCAGGGTCAGTTCCCACGGGGCGGAGATGATCGAGTAGGCGTAGTCGGCAATCAGTTGCTGGCCGGCGATGGTCGGGTGTACGGAGTCGTTGAACAGTAGTTTGCTTGGGTCGGGGCTGGTGCCGTTGATCCCGTAAACCGGGTTTTCCACACAGCTGTTGCCGCTGTAGCAGGTGCCAACCAGGTTCTGTCCGGTGGCCAGGCCGAACGGGGTCGGGCTGGCCAAGGCTTCGCTGAGCAATACTGGAATGTTCAGAGGGATGATTTCGGCGTCGACCTGGCTCAGTTGGCTGGTCAGCGACTGGTTGAACACGCTGGAGAGCTGCGTAAGTGCATTTTGCTGTGGCGTACCGGTGAAGTTTGGTGTCTGCCCAAGGTCCGGCAACAGCCAGACCATGATATAGCGCGCGCCGCCTTGCTGCAGGGCCTGGGCGCTGGCGGCGAGGCGTGAGCCGGCCGCCGCAGCGTCGGCAGGGCTGTTGACCAGGCCTTGGAGGAAGTCATTGCCGCCGCCGGTGAGGTAGTAGAGGGCATTCGGGTCTGCCCGCAGGCCGGTGGCCAGATAACCCGGCTTCTCGCGCAGCACGAACCCTCCCAGTGCGCTGCCTGGCGGAATCACGGTTTCGGATGTCTCGGTGATCGAGTCAAGGATCTGCTGCGTCGTATACCCGCCGACCGCCCAGTTGTTACCGTCCGGCAGGCCCAGGGCCTGGTAGGTCGGTGAGGTTGACGGCCCGAGTTCGGCCGGGCTGACACCCAGCCTGCCTCCCAAGATCATCGGGGACACCGGTGCATAGTTGCCACTGGCGTCGCGGTTGGTAAAGCGCATGCCCAGCGTGCCGCCGGCCAGGTCGGGAAACTGCCCGGCATCGCTCAGGCTGTCGCCGAACACGATCAGCGTGGAGTAAGGCGAGGGTGCGGCGAAGGCCTGGCTGCAGGCCAAGGCCAGTGAAGCGAGGGTAAAGCGCATCAGTGGTGCTTTTCGCATCGTTGAACATCCTTTTCATTGTTTTTATGAGGACTACCTGCTCGACCTTAGCAAATCGCTGTGCATCCCTCCCAAGTCCATTCGTTTCCCCGTGTTTACGGGCATATTGCACCAGCCGCCCCGGTAGGCTACTGTGCGTGCAAGTATGAGCGAGACTTATCCTGTGTTGATCGTCAGCAAACTCTTGATGCGCGTTATCAAGGCCCACGCCCGTTGGCGTTGGCGCGCCTGACTTTATCTCCTGCCGGCCCGTCCGGCCCGCCCCCGTTTGCCTTCCTGTCCGTTTAGCGACCGCCCTTCATGGCAAAGCCGTGTCTATGGCCGGTGTAGGAAGGTTCGATTTTTGAAGTCAGTAGATTCAAGAGGTTTAGCCCGATGTTACTGATGATCGACAATTACGACTCATTCACTTACAACGTTGTTCAGTACCTTGGCGAGCTGGGGGCCGAGGTCAAGGTCATTCGCAACGACGAAATGACCATCGCCGAGATCGAAGCCCTCAACCCCGAGCGCATCGTCGTGTCGCCAGGCCCGTGCACGCCAAGTGAAGCGGGCGTGTCCATCGAAGCCATCCTGCATTTTGCTGGCAAGCTGCCGATCCTGGGCGTCTGCCTGGGCCACCAGTCCATTGGCCAGGCTTTCGGCGGTGATGTGGTGCGTGCCCGTCAGGTCATGCATGGCAAGACCAGCCCCGTGCACCATCGCGACCTCGGCGTTTTCGCCGAACTCAACAACCCGCTTACCGTGACGCGCTACCATTCCCTGGTGGTCAAGCGCGACACACTGCCCGATTGCCTGGAAGTCACCGCCTGGACCGCCCATGAAGACGGTTCGGTCGACGAGATCATGGGCCTGCGCCACAAGACCTTGAACATCGAAGGGGTACAGTTCCACCCCGAGTCCATCCTCACCGAGCAGGGCCACGAGCTGTTCGCCAACTTCCTCAAGCAGACCGGCGGCCGCCGTTAAGGATTGATCATGGATATCAAGAGCGCGTTGAGCCGCATCGTCGGCCACTTGGACCTGAGCACCGATGAAATGCGCGATGTCATGCGCCAGATCATGACTGGCCAGTGCAGCGAAGCGCAGATCGGTGCTTTCCTGATGGGCATGCGCATGAAGAGCGAGAGCATCGACGAGATCGTCGGTGCGGTCTCGGTGATGCGCGAGCTGGCCGACAAGGTCGAGCTGAACAGCCTCGATGGTGTGGTCGATATCGTCGGTACCGGCGGTGATGGCGCCAACATCTTCAACGTTTCCACCGCATCGTCGTTCGTTCTCGCCGCTGCCGGCTGCACCGTGGCCAAGCACGGCAACCGCGCGGTTTCAGGCAAGAGCGGCAGCGCCGACCTGCTGGAAGCTGCCGGCATCTATCTGAACCTGACCCCGAAACAGGTCGCACGCTGCATCGACAGCTTGGGGATAGGCTTCATGTTCGCGCAAAGCCATCACACCGCCATGAAGTATGCCGCTGGCCCGCGTCGCGATCTGGGGCTGCGTACCCTGTTCAACATGCTCGGCCCGCTTACGAATCCGGCCGGAGTGAAGCATCAGGTGGTCGGCGTGTTCACCCAGGCGCTGTGCCGTCCGTTGGCCGAGGTGCTTCAGCGCCTGGGCAGCAAGCATGTGCTGGTGGTGCATTCGAAAGATGGCCTGGACGAGTTCAGCCTGGCCGCGCCAACCTTCGTCGCCGAGTTGAAGAACGGCGAGATCACTGAGTATTGGGTAGAACCCGAAGACCTCGGCATGAAGAGCCAGAGCCTGCATGGCCTGGCCGTCGAGACGCCGCAGGCCTCGCTTGAGCTGATTCGTGATGCCCTGGGCCGGCGCAAGACCGAAAACGGCCAGAAGGCCGCCGAAATGATCGTGCTCAATGCTGGCGCGGCGCTGTATGCCGCTGACCATGCCATGAGCCTGAAGACTGGCGTGGAACTGGCCCACGACGTACTGCATACCGGGCTGGCCTGGGAGAAACTGCAGGAACTGGGCGCCTTTACTGCAGTATTCAAGGTGGAGAACGAAGCATGAGTGTGCCGACGGTGCTGGAAAGGATCATTGCCCGCAAGTTTCAGGAAGTGGCCGAGCGCAGCGCGCGCGTAAGCCTTGCCGAACTGGAGCGCCTGGCCAAGGCTGCCGATGCACCGCGTGGCTTTGCCAATGCGCTGATCGAGCAGGCCAAGCGCAAGCAGCCCGCGGTAATCGCCGAAATCAAGAAGGCTTCGCCAAGCAAAGGCGTGATCCGCGAGAACTTCGTGCCGGCCGACCTTGCCGTCAGCTACGAAAAAGGTGGGGCGACCTGCCTGTCGGTACTGACCGATGTGGATTACTTCCAGGGTGCGGATGAGTACCTGCAACAGGCGCGCGCCGCCGTTTCGCTGCCGGTGATCCGCAAGGATTTCATGGTCGATCCGTACCAGATCGTCGAGGCGCGCGCGCTGGGTGCTGACTGCGTGCTGTTGATCGTGTCGGCGCTGGATGATGTGAAAATGGCCGAACTGGCTTCGGTGGCGAAGGATGTCGGCCTCGACGTGCTGGTCGAAGTGCATGATGGCGATGAGCTGGAGCGTGCGTTGAAAAACCTCGATACACCGTTGGTAGGGGTAAACAACCGTAACCTGCACACCTTCGAGGTCAGCCTGGAAACCACGCTCGACCTGCTGCCACGCATTCCACGTGACCGCCTGGCAATCACCGAGAGCGGTATTCTCAATCGCGCCGATGTCGAGCTGATGGAAATCAACGAGGTCTACTCGTTCCTGGTCGGCGAAGCATTCATGCGCGCCGCGCAGCCAGGGCTGGAGCTGCAGCGGTTGTTCTTCCCGGATCAGGTGAAGAAGACGGTTCAGACGCTGGACTGATCGACACGAAGCCGGCTTTATGCCGGCTTTTTTGTATGCCTATTCTGGCGTCTTCGCGGGCAAGCCCGCTCCCACAGGCCCTGTGTAGGCCTGAGGGCGATGGAATTTTGTGGGCGCGGGCTTGCCCGCGAAGAGGCCGGTAAACCCAACATCGAAGGTGGATCAATGACCGATCAACCCCTGGCGCTCACTGTCGAGCAAGGTTTGCACGCCGAGCAGGAGCTGCTCGCTGCCGTCTGCCGCGGCGAACGCGATTCGGGTGTGCTGTTCTGGCGCCCCACTGACCACGCGCTGGTCATGCCCCGGCGCATGAGCCGGCTGGACAACTTCGAAGCCGCCTGCGCGGAGCTGGCGATTGCCGGCTGGCCGGTGCTCTTGCGTGAAACCGGCGGCGAGCCGGTGCCGCAGTCGCACTCGACGGTGAACGTAGCGCTGGTCTACGTGGCCCCACGTAGCGAAGGCGATCATGGCCGTATCGAAAGCGCCTATGAGCGCTTGTGCCTGCCATTGTGTGATGTGTTGCGTGAGTGGGGCGGTGTCGCCTCGGTGGGCGAGATCGACGGTGCCTTCTGCGATGGCCGATACAACGTCAACCTCAATGGCCGCAAGCTGGTCGGCACGGCCCAGCGCTGGCGCCAAGGCTTGGGTGGCAAACGCCCGGTGGTGCTGGTGCATGGCGCGTTGCTGCTGGACAACGAGCGCGAGTCGATGGTAGCGGCAGTCAACCGCTTCAATGAATGCTGTGACCTGGAACAGCGCTGCCGTGCCGACAGCCATATCGCCCTGCACGAAGTGGCGCCCGAGGCGCCCTGGTTCGAGCGCCTGTCCCTGGCCTACCACGACGTGCTGGCAGCCCTGCCAAAGGACTAACGGGTGCCGTAGACCACCATGGTCTTGCCCTTGACCTGCACCAGGCTGCGCTCTTCAAGGTCTTTGAGGACGCGGCCGACCATTTCCCGCGAGCAACCGACGATACGGCCGATTTCCTGGCGGGTGATCTTGATTTGCATGCCGTCCGGGTGGGTCATGGCATCCGGTTGCTTGCACAGGTCGAGCAGGCAACGGGCCACGCGGCCGGTGACATCGAAGAAGGCCAGGTCGCCGACCTTGCGCGTGGTATTGCGCAGGCGCTGGGCCATCTGGCTGCCCAGGGCGTAGAGAATTTCCGGGTCCTGGCGCGCCAGTTCGCGAAACTTGTCGTAGCTGATCTCTGCCACTTCGCACTCGGTCTTGGCTCGGACCCAGGCGCTGCGCTGCTGCTCGCCGCCAGCTGGCTCGAACAACCCAAGCTCGCCGAAGAAGTCGCCACTGTTGAGGTAGGCGATGATCATCTCGTGACCTTCGTCGTCTTCGATCAGGATGGTGACCGAGCCCTTGATGATGAACGACAGCGTGTCGGCACGGTCACCGGCGCAGATGATGTTGCTTTTGGCGGTGTAGCGGCGGCGCTGGCAGTGAACCAGCAGCTTGTCGATGTTCTTGATCTTGGCGGGTAGGGCTGAGGCAACCATCACGAAATCCTGTTCGATGCGAGGCATAGGCTCTTCTTAGGCATTGTTTGACGCGACGCGCCAGTCAATTGGCGCCAGCTTATCAGACAGCGCCAGAAGTTTTGACACTAAAGCGACTCGCATTGAGCTTTTCCGACAGGCATACAAGGCTTAAGCTGACACCCTTTTGCGAAATTCAGGAGTACGGACAGATGAAGGCACGCATCCAGTGGGCCGGTGAAGCGATGTTCCTCGGTGAATCGGGGAGTGGCCACGTGGTAGTGATGGACGGCCCTCCTGAGGCCGGTGGCCGCAACCTGGGCGTGCGCCCGATGGAAATGCTCCTGCTCGGCCTTGGTGGCTGCAGTAGCTTCGATGTGGTGAGCATTCTTAAAAAGTCGCGCCAGGCCGTGGAAAGCTGTGAGGCATTCCTCGAAGCAGAGCGTGCCAGTGAAGACCCGAAGGTGTTCACCAAGATCCACATGAATTTCGTGGTTAAAGGGCGTGGGTTGAAAGAGGCTCAGGTCAAGCGTGCGGTAGAGCTGTCAGCGGAGAAGTACTGCTCGGCGTCGATCATGCTTGAACGTGCCGGTGTTGAAATCACCCATGGTTACGAAATCGTAGAGCTGGGCTGAGTGCGAGACTCTGGGGCTGCGAAGCAGCCCCGGCAATTAATCAGTTACGCAGGGCCGGCAAAGCAGCCAACAGCCATTCCGGCAAGCTGCTTCTGATGGCTTTGCTCAACTGCTCCCGCCGCTTCTGGTACCCCAGCCCCAAGCCGATCACCCCAAGCCCGATCAGGGTCAGCACCACCGGGAACAGCAACGATTCGGCAAACACCTCGTAAGACAGATACCCCAGATAAGCCGCTACCCCCAACGCCCCAAAGACCATGAACACCGGCCGGCGCAACACCACCGCCATGCCCATCAACCCCAGGTTGATCAGGCAGTACAGCGCCTTGCCCAGTTCACTGTCGCTATCCATCATCGTCAACCCGCCCCAGAATGCCGCCAGACCAGCCAGGTAACCCCAATGGGCATAGTCCTCGCGGGTACGCCCGTCGATGACCAGGAATGCCAGCAGCAAGCCGAGCCCGAAC
The DNA here is from genome assembly GCF_001320205.1 of Pseudomonas sp. NBRC 111123. Lineage (NCBI taxonomy): Bacteria > Pseudomonadati > Pseudomonadota > Gammaproteobacteria > Pseudomonadales > Pseudomonadaceae > Pseudomonas > Pseudomonas sp. NBRC 111123. The sequence continues at coordinate 9,681 of NZ_BCAZ01000016.1, read as the reverse complement.
CACAGTGACACCGTGCGCCGCTGTTCCCAGGAGAAGGGGGCGCCATATACCCATTCGCTCAGGTCCATCGACATGAACCACAGGGCAACGGCAATCGGCATCACCACGAAGGGGTAGGGGATCAGGCGCAGCATCAACAGCCCGGCAACCACAGTGGCCGCCTCCATCAGCAGCCAGCCGCCTTGCACATAGGTGTAGTACTGATGATAGTTCGATTGCGCATCACCCAGCGGCCACCAACCTGTCAGTCGCTCGATGGCAAACACGACCAGCGGCACGATGCTGACCGAGACAGCGGCCAGCACCCCGGCGGCAACGGTTTGCTTGCGACGCTGCAAGTTGAGGGCGAACGATGTGAGCAGAACGATGTAAAGAGTGGAGATGGCCAGTAAAGCCCCGTCGCCACTACTCATCCAGGCTTCGGTTAGCAGCCAGCCCATCGCGCCCATGATCAGCAGGGCGCCGAAGTAGAAGGCAACATGGGCAAGCTGGAAACTGCCACGGGCTGGCGGTTGCTGGCGCAGAAACGCCAGCAAGGCCTGGTCCTGGCCAGGCTGGAGAATGCCGGCTTGCACGGCGCGCGCCAGGTCCTTGGCGTCGATACGGTCCGTCATGTGTGCGCCCTTAGATGCGGTAGGTGCTCTTGGTCATGACCTTGGCCAGCAGGCTCATGCCGAAACGTACCGGCATCGGGAAGCGATACCCGCCAGCTTCAAGCGCGGACTCGGCGTGCTGCTCTTCATCTACGCGCATTTGTTCAAGGATGGCGCGGGACTTTTCGTCCTGCTGGGGGAGTTGCTCCAGGTGTTCGTCCAGGTGCTTGCACACCTGATGCTCGGTGGCGGCGACGAAACCGAGGCTGACCTTGTCGCTGACCAGGCCGGCCAGGGCGCCGATGCCGAACGACATGCCGTAGAACAGCGGGTTGAGCACGCTCGGGTGGCTGCCCAGTTGGCGGATGCGTTGTTCGCACCAGGCCAGATGGTCGATTTCTTCCTCGGCTGCATGTTCCATGGCCTTGCGCACTTGCGGCAGCTTGGCAGTCAGGGCCTGCCCCTGATACAGCGCCTGCGCGCAGACTTCGCCGGTATGGTTGATGCGCATGAGCCCGGCAATGTGGCGGGCCTGGTTGTCATCCAGTTCTGCATCCGGCTGGATGATCGCTGGCGACGGGCGGGATGGTTGGCCGCTGAAGGGCAGCAAGGTGCGCATGGCGGTATCGGCCTGCAGCAACAAGCGGTCGAGCGGCGAGTAGTGACGTTCGGTGGCCATCGGGCACCTCCGCTGAAGTGATGCCCGACAGTTTACCTCAATCGCCCGGATGGGGCTTGCCTTGGGTCAGCCCGGCGGCCAGTTCATCTGGCGCTGGCCGAGCACGTGCATATGGATGTGGTAGACGGTCTGGCCGCCTTTCGGGTTGCAGTTCATGACCACCCGGAAGCCTTCCTCACAACCTTGTTCGACTGCCAGGCGCTGGGCGGTAAACAGGATATGACCGGCCAAGGCCTTGTCCTCTTCGGTCAGGTCGTTGAGGGTGCGAATGTGTTTCTTCGGGATGACCAGAAAATGCACGGGCGCCGCTGGGGCGATGTCCTTGAAGGCGAGGATCTGGTCATCTTCGTAGATGATATCCGCCGGGATCTCCCGGTTGATGATTTTGAGGAATAGATCGTCCACAGCACTTGCTCCATGGTGAGTGTCGGGCCGAGTGTACTCAGCCGGGCGCCACTCGCCCAGTGGCTATTCCATGCCGACCGGGCAGTAGCGGCGGTGGATGAAACCGGCCAACTTGCGCGTCAGCCAGCGCGGTAGCAGGCGCGGCGCGAAGGCCAGCCAACGGTTGCGGCGCACCGGCATGATCACTGCGCGATTTTTGGCCAGTGCGCGCACGGTACACAGTGCCACTTCTTCAGGGCTCAGGCAGCGGCTGTTGCCTTCAAGCCTGGGTATGCGCCGGCGCGACGAACGTACCGGGCCGGGGCAAAGTACCGATACCTTGATGCCGGCGGGTTTGAGCTCTTCACGCAGCGCTTCGCTGAAATTCATCACATAAGCCTTGCTGGCGGCATAGGTTGCCATCCCCGGGCCGGGTGCAACGGCGGCCAGGCCGGCGACGTTGAGAATCTGCCCGCCACCTTGCACCGCCATCAGATTGCCAATGGCATGGCAGAGGCGGCTCAGGGCGAGGATGTTGACCTCCAGCAGGTCCTGCTCGTCGGCCCATTCGTGGGCCAGGAACGGGCCATAAGTACGTTGGCCTGCGCAGTTGACCAGCAGGTCGATGCGCCGCTCGCCTTCTTCCAGTTCCAGCACGAAACCAGACAGGCGCAAGGGCTGGCTGAGGTCGCAGGCACGCAGCAGCACTTCGACGCCGAAGCGCTGGGCCAGTTCGAGCGCTACCGGTTCCAGCGTTTCTCGGTGGCGTGCCACCAGGATCAGGTTGCGCCCGCGCCGCGCCAGTGCTTCCGCCAGGGCCAGGCCCAGGCCGCTGGAAGCTCCGGTGATCATGGCGTAACGGGTCATGCAAGGCTCCTGGGGGCTGAAGAGGGCGCCTAGTGTACAGCCTGACCAGGCGAGTTGTTGCCTTTTGCTACAAGGCTTTGCCGCGCAATGCCTGGGTACGCTCCAGGGCGTCGTGGTACTCGCCGCGCAAGCGCTCGATCAGTGTGGCGGCCGCAGGCAAATCATGTATGTCGCCCACACCTTGGCCAGCGGACCAGACGGTTTTCCAGGCCTTGGCTTCATCGTCGATAGGCTTGAGCTTGCCTTGCTCGTGCCCGGACTTCAGGGCCGCCATGTCATAGCCGGCCTGTTCCAGGCTGGATCGCAGGAAGCTGGCAGGGATGCCGGATACGGCAGGGGTGTGAATGATGTCGGCAGCGTGGGCATCGAGCAGCATCTGTTTGTAACCGGCCTGGGCATGGCTTTCCTGGGTGGCGATGAAGCGCGTACCCATGTAGGCCAGGTCGGCACCGAGCAACTGCGCGGCGAGAATCTCGTGGCCGTGGTTGATGCAGCCGGCCAGCAGCAAGGTCTTGTCGAAGAACTGGCGAATCTCAGCCGCAAGCGCGAACGGGCTCCAGGTTCCGGCATGCCCACCGGCGCCCGCCGCCACGGCGATCAGGCCATCGACCCCGGCCTCGGCGGCTTTCTCCGCGTGCCGCCGGGTGGTCACGTCGTGAAACACCAAGCCACCGTAGCCGTGCACTGCATCAACCACTTCCTTCACGGCGCCGAGGCTGGTGATGACGATGGGCACGCGGTGCTCGACGCAGAGGGCGAGGTCGGCCTGTAACCGCGGGTTGGTGGGGTGGACGATCAGGTTTACCGCATAGGGGGCCGGCGCCTCAAGCTGCGCCAGGCCTGCTTCGATTTCTTCCAGCCAGGCCTTGAAGCCGGCGCTATCACGCTGGTTCAGTGCCGGGAAGCTGCCGACCACGCCGCTGCCGCAGCAGGCCAGCACCAACTGAGGGTTGGAAATCAGGAACATCGGCGCTGCAACCACAGGCAAGCGCAGGCGTTGTTCGAGCGAAGCAGACAGGGACATGGGTGAGGCTCCATCGTTTTATGTCAGAACGGTTTGACCACCACGAGAATCACGATGCCCAGCAGGAACAGCACCGGTACTTCGTTGAACCAGCGGTAGTACACATGACTGCGAGTATTGCTGCCAGCGGCGAAGCGTTTGCGCTGGGCGCCACAGATGTGATGGTAGCCGGTCAGCAGAATCACCAGGGTGAGCTTGGCGTGCAGCCAGCCTTGGCTCAGCCAGCCGGGGGTGAGGTAGAGCATCCAGGCGCCGAAGATGTAGGTCGCGATCATTGCCGGGTTCATGATGCCGCGGTACAGCTTGCGCTCCATGGTGACGAAGCGTTCCTGGCTGATGCTGTCCTGGCTCTGAGCGTGGTAGACGAACAGCCTGGGCAGGTAGAACAGGCCGGCGAACCAGCAGACCACGCTGACGATATGCAGCGCTTTGATCCATAGGTAGAGCATGGAGGGAGTTCCTTCAGGTAATCACGGTCGTCGAATAGTAGAGCCCAAGCGCCTGAAGGGGCACCCCAAGAGTTGTTACAGGCGCTTTGCCCCCCTATTATCGTGCGCTTTCCAGACGGCTCGTTGAAAAGGGGCAAGCGTTATGATCAAGGTCGGTATCGTCGGCGGCACGGGTTACACCGGCGTCGAACTGTTGCGTCTGCTGGCACAGCATCCACAGGCCGAAGTGGCGGTCATCACTTCGCGCTCCGAGGCGGGCGTGGCGGTCGCCGACATGTATCCGAACTTGCGCGGTCACTACGACGGCCTGGCTTTCAGCGTGCCGGACAGCAAGACCCTGGCCGCCTGCGACGTGGTGTTCTTCGCCACTCCGCATGGTGTCGCCCACGCCCTCGCTGGCGAATTGCTGGCTGCCGGGACCAAGGTCATCGACCTGTCTGCAGACTTCCGCCTGCAGGACGCTACCGAGTGGGGCAAATGGTATGGCCAGCCGCATGGTGCTCCAGAGCTGCTCAAGGACGCCGTCTACGGCCTGCCTGAAGTGAACCGTGAAAAGATCCGCCAGGCACGCCTGATTGCCGTGCCGGGTTGCTACCCGACCGCCACTCAGCTGGGCTTCCTGCCGCTGCTCGAAGCCGGCCTGGCCGACCCGTCGCGCCTGATTGCCGACTGCAAGTCGGGCGTCAGCGGTGCTGGCCGTGGTGCAGCGGTCGGTTCGCTGTTCTGCGAGGCTGGCGAAAGCATGAAAGCATACGCGGTCAAAGGCCACCGCCACCTGCCGGAGATCAGCCAGGGCCTGCGCCTGGCCGCTGGCAAGGACATCGGCCTGACCTTCGTGCCGCACCTGACGCCGATGATCCGTGGTATCCACGCCACCCTGTACGCGACCGTCGCCGACAAGTCGGTCGACCTGCAGGCGCTGTTCGAGAAGCGCTACGCCGATGAGCCGTTCGTCGACGTCATGCCGGCCGGCAGCCACCCAGAAACCCGCAGCGTGCGCGGTGCCAACGTCTGCCGCATCGCAGTTCATCGCCCGCAGGGGGGGGACCTGGTGGTGGTGCTGTCGGTAATCGACAACCTGGTCAAGGGCGCGTCGGGCCAGGCGGTGCAGAACCTCAACATCCTGTTTGGCCTGGATGAGCGCATGGGCCTGTCCCACGCTGGCTTGCTGCCGTAAGCGTTCGTTGCTTGAAAGGGCCCGCACTGTGCGGGCCTTTTTGTTTGTCGCGACTAAAGCCGCACAATTCTTGACCAATTTTCTCGGAGAAGCGGATAATGCGCGTCATCGAGTTTTATGGCGGCTACTGCGCCGGGAGAATCAACATGAGCGTCGAAACCTTCACCCCCACGGCTTTGGAATTCACCCACGGCGCCGCGCAAAAGGTGAAGAACCTGGTTTCCGAAGAAGGCAATGATCGCCTGAAGCTGCGCGTGTTCGTCACCGGTGGCGGCTGCTCGGGCTTCCAATATGGTTTCACCTTCGATGAAGACGTGGCTGAAGATGACACCATTGTCGAGCGCGAAGGCGTTTCGCTGGTAGTCGACCCGATGAGTTACCAGTATCTGGCCGGTGCCGAAGTGGACTACCAGGAAGGCCTGGAAGGTTCGCGATTCGTGATCAAGAACCCGAATGCCGCGACTACCTGTGGTTGTGGTTCTTCGTTCTCGATCTGAAGCCAGGCTGTACGAAAACGCCGCGCAATTGCGCGGCGTTTTGCATTCTGGCGTGGGCTCAGGCCGGGTAGATCGCGCCGAGTACGCGTAGCCCCTTTGCCGCCGTCACGCTTGGGCGATTGGCGGCAATGCCCTCAAGGCAGCAGTGGGCTAGCCAGGCAAAGGCCATGGCCTCGACCCAGTCCGGGTCCACGCCATGGGCACCTGTGCTGGTGACCTGAGCCTGTGGCAGCAATTCAGCAAGGCGAGCCATCAGGGCGCCATTGCGAGCGCCGCCGCCACATACCAGCAGCGCCTCGGTGCCTTGCTGGGCATTCTGCAGCGACTCGATGATGGTGCGCGCGGTCAACTCCAGCAGGGTGGCCTGGACATCTTCATCACGGTAGGCAGGCAGGCGCGCCAAGTGGTCGTCCAGCCAAGGCAGGTTAAACACCTCACGGCCAGTGCTTTTCGGGCCGCTGCCGGCGAAGAACGGATCACTTAGCAGGCGGTTGAGCAAATCGGTTTGCACTGTGCCACTGGCAGCCCAGGCACCATCGGCATCATAGGCCTGACCACGCGTGCGCTCGATCCAGGCGTCCAGCAACACGTTGCCTGGCCCGCAATCGAAGCCATGCACGGGCTGGTCGTGCTCGATCAGGCTCAGGTTGCTGAAACCACCGACATTGAGAACTGCCAGGCGCTGGCCGAGGTGGCTGAACAGGGTGTCGTGGAAAGCAGGCACCAGCGGTGCGCCCTGGCCGCCTGCCGCCACATCGCGACGGCGGAAGTCGGCGACCACGCTGATGCCGGTCAGCTCGGCGAGTAAAGCCGGGTTGCCGATCTGCACGGTGAAACCGCGCGCCGGCTCATGGCGAATGGTCTGGCCGTGGCTGCCGATGGCACGGACGGCGTCGGCCTGCAGCCCATGCTTATCGAGCAATTGCCGTACACCTTCACCTGCCAGGCTGGCCCAGCGGTTTTCTGCCAGGGCGGCGCGGGCAATCTCGTCCGGGCCACTGCTGCAAAGGCTGAGCAGATCCTGGCGCAGGTCGGCCGGCATCGGCAGGTAATGGGTGGCGAGCAACTGCAGCTGCTCGCCTTGTTCGATCAAGGCGATGTCCAGGCCGTCGAGGCTGGTACCGGACATCACACCCAGGTAAAGCGCCATGAGTCAGCGCTTGTTCGCGGCGAGCATGGTGGCCTTTTCCTGGTCCATGCGGGCGATCAGTGGTTGGCTTTGCTGCAGGAAGCGCTGGCGTTCGTTCTTGGCGATCGGGTCAGCCATTGGCACCTTCTGGCTCAGCGGGTCCACGTGTACGCCGTTGACCTGGAACTCGTAGTGCAGGTGCGGGCCAGTCGACAGGCCAGTAGTGCCGATGTAACCGATGATTTGGCCCTGCTTCACGTTGCTGCCGGTCTTGATGCCCTTGGCAAAGCCCTGCATGTGACCGTAAAGGGTCTTGTAGCTGTTGCCATGGGCGATGATCACGGTGTTGCCGTAACCGCCGCGGCGGCCAGCCAGCTCGATGCGACCGTCACCTGCCGCCTTGATTGGCGTACCGCGCGGGGCCGCATAGTCCACGCCCTTGTGTGCGCGGATCTTGTTCAGAATCGGGTGTTTGCGGCCCGCGGAGAAGCGTGAGCTGATGCGGGCGAAGTCGACCGGGGTGCGGATGAACGCCTTGCGCAGGCTGTTGCCGTCGGCGGTGTAGTAGCTGGTGTTGCCCTGTTTGTTGGTGTAACGCACGGCGGTATAGGTTTTGCCGCGGTTGGTGAAGCGTGCGGACAGAATGTTGCCGGTGCCTACCACTTTGCCGTCCATCACCTTCTGCTCGTAGACCACGTCGAACTCGTCGCCAGGCCGGATATCCTGGGCGAAGTCGATGTCGTAGCCCAGGACCTTGGCCATATCCATGGTCATGCTGTGGGACAGGCCGGCGCGCTGGGCCGAGGCCGACAACGAGCTCTTGATCACGCCGTGGGCGTAGGCGGTACGGACCACTGGCTTGCTGATCTCGCGATCGAAGGTGTAACCCTTGGCGGTCTTGGTCAGGCGGATGGTTTCGAGGTTGCTGACCTTGCTGTGCAGGCTGGCCAGTTGGCCATCCTTGTCGAGTTCGAATTGCAGCACCTGGCCGTGCTTTAGCTGGCTGAACTGCTTGGCTTGCTTGTTGCTGGCCAGCAGGTCGTGCACCGCGTTGGCCGGTAAGCCAACCTTGGCGAACAGGGTAGACAGGGTGTCGCCGCGGGCTACGGTCACTTCGCGATGACCTGGCTCCTTGGCTTCAGGCTTTTTCTCGGTTGCAGGTGCCTCTTGTGCGGCCTGCTCGGTGTTGGTTTCGGTGCCGTCTATCTGCGCGAAGGGAGAGCCCTGGTCGCCTTGAGTCTGTACCAGCGGGGCGGCGTTGGACTCGTCCTTCAGCTGCTCGGCCGGGCTTTCCAGCTCCAGGCTGAGGGTGGTCTTCTTGGCTTCGACTTCGCTGGACGGAAATACCAGCAGTGCCAGGCTGAGCAGGGCGGCGATGCCGCTGGCGGCCAACAGATGGCTTTTCGGATAAAGCGGGGGCGCTTTAGGCGTTTCGTTGGTCATAGGTAAGGTGACTTTGAAGAAAAATGAATATGGAAAAGATGAATGACATGATGAAGATGAAATAACTGTATAAAATATAACCAAATCTACTTTCGCGCAAGGGCGCGTAGACGCCGTGACGCGTCGGTCGGGTCACATTTCATTTCGAAACTTGTAATTGATGGCCGATCTTGTATGGTTGGCTCCCTTTGAATCTGAGCCTTGCGGGTCTGTCTATGAAGTCGGTTGAAGAGCAGCTGGCGCTTATCAAGCGCGGTGCGGAAGAGGTGTTGGTCGAGTCGGAACTGGTCGAGAAGCTCAAGCGCGGCCAACCTCTGCGTATCAAGGCAGGCTTCGATCCGACTGCACCTGACCTCCACTTGGGGCACACGGTGCTGATCAACAAGCTCCGTCAGTTCCAGGAACTGGGGCATCAGGTCATCTTCCTGATCGGTGACTTCACCGGCATGATCGGTGACCCGAGCGGCAAGAGTGCCACGCGTCCGCCGCTGACTCGCGAGCAAGTGCTGGAAAACGCCGAGACCTACAAGCAGCAGGTGTTCAAGATTCTCGACCCGGCCAAGACCGAAGTTGCGTTCAACTCCACCTGGATGGACCAGCTTACGCCTGCCGACTTCATTCGCCTGGCGTCGCAGTACACCGTTGCGCGCATGCTCGAGCGTGACGACTTCGACAAGCGATACACCACCAACCAGCCGATCGCCATTCACGAGTTCCTCTACCCGTTGGTGCAGGGGTACGACTCCGTGGCGCTGAAGGCTGATGTGGAGCTGGGCGGTACCGACCAGAAGTTCAACCTGCTGATGGGGCGCGAGTTGCAGCGCTCTTATGGGCAGGAGGCTCAGAACATCGTGACCATGCCGTTGCTCGAAGGGCTCGATGGCGTGAAGAAGATGTCCAAGTCGCTGGGTAACTATGTCGGTATCCAGGAAGCGCCGGGTGTGATGTACAGCAAGCTGGTGTCGATCCCCGACACCCTGATGTGGCGTTACTTCGAGCTGCTGAGCTTCCGTTCGATGGAAGAGATCGAGCAGTTCCGGGCCGACGTTGCCAATGGGGCGAACCCGCGTGACATCAAGATCAAGCTGGCCGAGGAGATCGTCGCGCGTTTCCATGGCGAAGAGGCTGCGGCCAATGCTCACCGTGCTGCTGGTAACCGCATGAAGGAGGGCGAGCTGCCGGAAGATCTGCCGGAGATCGAAGTGGCTGCGGCTGAAGATCTGCCGATTGCCGCTGTGCTGAATCGTGCAGGCCTGGTGAAGAACTCGGCGCAGGCGCGCGACCTGCTCAGTGGCGGTGCGGTGAAAGTCGATGGTGCGGTGGTCGACAAAGACTTCATGTTTGTCCTGGGTGCGACCCATGTGTGCCAGGCAGGTAAGAAGTCGTTTGGCCGGGTTACCCTCAAGGCGGAGTGATGTCTTGCTGGCATAGCTATATAT